>VFLF01000886.1 GCA_009885185.1 Nitrosomonadales bacterium
AAGCGCGCATAGTCGGGCAGTTGATCCTCTCGGTGCCATTTCAGCAGCCGTTCAATGCGCGCATGGAAATCCTGCTTTTGTGCGACATCAAAATCAAAGTAATCATCAGCCATCCACGCAAGGATGGTATCGGCCTGGTTGTAGCCGATGCGTATGGCGCTGCAGGCAGACAATAGCGTGAGGACGAGCGCCACTAGCAGGACGCGAATCGTGAGTTGGCGAAAGCTATGAATGGGCATCGTGGTTTTGTGCGGGCGATCCAAGAAAAAAACAGGGCCGTTCAGGCCCTGTTTGGACAGCGGGAGAGCGGCAACGTTCAGAGTGCGCTCACGCCGGCCTTTGCGCATTGCTCATCCTGATCGCCGGTGACGCCGCTGACGCCGACCGCACCAATAATTTTGCCGCCGACCACGATGGGATTGCCACCGGGGGAGCCGATGACGCCAGGCAGAGTGGCGGTGGCCGGGGTGCCGCCTTTATTGATGCCGTCGGCGAACACGCGCGTGGGACGGCGGAAGGTGGCCGCGGAGTTGGCTTTGGCGATGGCGATTCTTACGCTGGCGATTTGCGTGTCGTCCATTTTTTCAAAGTACACCAGCTTGCCGTGGGTGTCGGTTACGGCAACCGCTACACGCCAGCTATTTTTCTGACATTCAGCAATCGTGGCCGCGGCTACTTTTTTTTGCCGCTTCGATGCCGATGTCGGCGCCGTAGGACTGCGCCTGAGTAACGGTTGCGCCGAATGACAGCGCCAGCAAGCCTGCGATACCCGAGAGGGTTTTCATTTTTGTCATGATGTTTTCTCCTTTGGTTTTTGGGTGGTTTGATGTTAATGCGCCCGCTACGATACCCTTGGGTAAACGCACAGGCAATGACTACAGGGTATTAAAGGTTTCCAGCATGCGTTTGCGAGTGGCCGCATCGGGCAGACGCCCCATGCCGGCCTGCATATTGTCTTTGAGATGCGCGACACGCCGCGTGCCGGGAATCACACAGGTTACCGCCGGATGTCCCAGCAGGTATTTCAGAAAAAACTGCGCCCATGACGTGCAGTCGAATTCAGCCGCCCACCCGGGCAGCGGTTTACCCTTGACGCGGCCAAACAGGTTGGCCTGCGCGAACGGGCGATTGACGATCACCGCCACGCCGGCCTCTAGGCAGGCGGGTAGCAGGCGTGCTTCGGCCTCGCGCTCAGCCATCGAGTAGTTGAATTGCACGGTATCGTAAGTATTTGTTTTTATTAACTTTTCTAGTTCTACGTGAGCGCCGGCGAGATAGTGGGTGATGCCCATGTAGCGTATCTTGCCGCTGGTTTTCCACTCGCGCAGCGTTTTGGTGTGTACTTCCAGATCGAGCAGGTTGTGTATCTGCATCAACTCCATGTGCTGGGTGCGCATGAGCCTGAACGATTGCTCCATTTGGCGCACACCTGCATCGCGGCCGCTGGCCCAGACCTTGGTGGCGTAGAAGTATCTGTCGCGGTTGCCCAGCTCTCCGGTGAGGTCGCCGACCACGCGCTCGGCTTCGCCATACATCGGCGAGGAGTCGATCACCGTTCCGCCGAGTGCGGCGAATTCGAGCAGCACTTGTTTGAGTTCCGTGCGCTCGGGCGCTTTCGATCCGACGTCGAAGGTATCGTAGGTGCCAATGCCGACTACCGGCAGCAGTTCACCGGATTTCGGAATTGCACGTTTAATCAGCGGCTTATTCGGTTGCGCGGAAAGTGTCATGGGCAGCAGGGCGGTTGCGCCGACAGTGGCGAGATATTGTAGCGTGCGGCGGCGCGAGCGGGACATGGCATGGGTTGTGTAATATCAGCGGTATAGTATGCACGCAATCGATTTGTTATTTCGTAATTCTCGACAAACCAAGTCCGTTCTTGAGAGCCTGTCGAAGGGCGTGGTAACGTGGAAGGGCTTCGACAAGCTCAGCCTGAACGGGATTATGGTGTTTGTAAATATCAATCACACAGGATTCAACCATGACGCAGACTTTGATTGCCGACGGACTGGTGGCGTTTGTGAAACGCGCCTGCCCGACGTGCAGCCTGATTGTGCCGCAGATGCAGGAGGCCGCGCGCGCCCGGCGCGATTTTCAGGTGGTGACGCAGGATGATCCGGCGTTTCCGGCGGGGGTGGCGAACGTGGTGGATGACCACGAGCTCGATCATTCGTATTTGAATAATATCGAAGCCACGCCCACGCTGATCCGTTACACGAGCGGAAAAGAAGTCGAGCGCGTAATGGGCTGGGATCGCGCTGGGTGGCAGCGGCTCACCGGCATTGCCACGCTGGGCGGCGCGTTGCCGCCGCTGGTGCCCGGATGAGGCTCCCGCTCACTCGAGCCCGGGGTGGCCGAGAGACTGGAAGCAAAGCACAAAGGCGGCGTGCTCGCGTCACGCAAGATTGAATACGCGGTAGAGGATGACCCCGAAGAGTTGTGTTATCAGCGCGGCTGGAGCGACGGCCTGCCGGTAACGCCGCCGACGGACACGCGCGTGCTGCGCATGTTGCAAGGCACGACACGCAAAGCCGATGAAATCATCGGCAAAATTCCGCCGTATCTCGCGCCCTGCACCATTGAAAAAGTGGCGATCAATGCGGTGATGGCGGGCTGCAAGCCCGAATATATGCCCGTGCTGCTGGCGGCGCTGGAAGCCGCGCTGGAGCCGGTGTTCACGCTGCACGGCGTACTGGCGACGACGTATTTCTCCGGTCCGGTGATTGTCGTCAACGGGCCGATTGCGAAACATATCGGCATGAACTGCGGCATCAATGCGCTGGGGCAGGGCAACCGCGCCAACATGACCATTGGCCGCGCGCTGAATTTGATCGTGCGCAACGTCGGCGGCGGCAAGCCCGGGGAAGCGGATCGCGCCACACTGGGTGCGCCGAGCAAAATCGGTTTGTGTTTTGCCGAGGATGAATCCGATCCGGAATGGGAGCCGCTGTCGGTGGCGCGCGGTTTTAGGCGCGGCGTGTCCACGGTGACGCTGTTTCAGGGCCATGGCGTCGAAGCCTTCGTTGATCAGAAATCGCGCACGCCGGAGGCGTTGTCGAAATCGTTCGCCACGCACCTGGTGCGCATGGGGCACCTGCGGCTCACGCAGTCGGCACGCGCCATCGTGGTGTTGTCGCCGGAACACTATCGTATTTACAAGGAAGACGGCTGGGGCCGGCGCGAGATCGAGCGCGCGCTGTATGAAGCGACGATCCGTCCGGGACGCGACATTCTCGCGGGCCTGGACGGTATCGGCGAAGGCGTGCCTGCCAGTCGCGCCGATGAAATGATCCCGAAGTTTCACGACGACGGCCTGGTGGTGGTGCGCGCAGGCGGGCCAGCGGGATTGTTTTCAGGCGTGCTGCCAGGTTGGCTGGCGGGCCGCAACAAGGCGGAATTGCAACTGGTGACGAAAGCGGTCACGCCATGACTATAGCAACCATTAACCGTTTCATTTCGTTGTTGAGCGGGGCGCTCGAGGCGTTGTCGGCGCGCGTACCGATTACCGAAATCGAACGGCTTGCGATGCTGATACACCAGTCCATGGATCAGGGGCGCCGCACGTATCACGTCTCAACGCACCTTTTCGATATGTGCGAAGGCATGAATCCGCGGCAGGTGCTGGCGACGCTGTTTCACGATGTCGTCTATTACCAGCTCGATGGTGGTTTTCCACAGCAGGCTTATAAGCTGTTGATGCGCTCCATACGCGTTGAGCAGAATGTATTGATGATTCGTGCCATCGATGAAGACGACAAGGGGCTTGCCCTGTGCGCGGGCGTATTCGGCTTCAAGCCCGGTGAAATCCTGCCGCTGTATGGCGGCATGAATGAACTGCTCAGCGCAGTGGTGGCGATTCGATTGCTGGAACCGCATTTGCCGCCAACGGAATTGCTGGCGATAGCGGCCTGCATAGAGGCCACGGTGCCGTTTCGCGGCTTTGCGGCCGACGGCAGCGGGCCGTATGAGCGGCTGGCGAAACGGCTGCGCGGCGTGAGTGATGCACTGGGACTTGCGGTATCCGAGGCGGATATCAACAGAATGGTTACCGATGCGGTGGTGATGGCGAATCAGGACGTATCCAGTTTTGCCGAGCCTGATCCAGGCACCTTTCTGTCAACGACATGGCTGCTGATCGAGGAATCCAACGCGCCGATGGCGGCCGTGGGGATTTATTCCATACAGGACTATCGCGGCGCGCTGGTGCGGATGGAAAAATTTCTTAGCACGCTGAATCCAGACCATGTATTTCACTGCTATCGGAATACGCCAGGCGCGGAAAAATTTTCGGCGTTACGCGGCGCCGCGCGCAAGAATCTTGAATTTGCCACGCATTATCTCGGTGCGAAAATCGTCAGCATCGCCATGGTCGAAGCACTGGCGCTGTTGACTGGCGGCAATTGCCCGATTTCGATGTTTCTGGGAGACATCCGCAGTGCGTACGGTAAACCGGATCGTGCTGAAGATTTTTTGCCTGATGTCGCGGGCACCCAGCCATTGGATGAGCAGTTGCTGCGCGTGCTGGCGGTGGGTCGTTCGAAGGAATCCGCCAGTGACTTGACGGCGTCTCCGCTCACCGCATTCATCTACCGTTATTTGGGGCACGAAGGCACGTTGCGCGCCTTGCAATCCGCAAAACAGATGTTCGAGGGACAACTGACGCCGCGCGATTTTCTGGCGGGATTGAATGCCGGCATGGTGAGGGCTTTGATACGGGCGTGCGCCCATATCGCACTATCGCGGGAGGCGCCGCTGCTTGCGCTGGAAAAATCGCTGTAGGCTGGCTGTGATCCTCCGTCGATAGTTACGATGAAAAAATTACCCAGGCCGGACACCGGTGCGCTGGTGACGCTGGCGATATTGATTGCGGGTGCGGTGCTTAATCTGCTGGACCCATTGCCGTTGCAGATCTTGCGCAATGCAGTGTTCGATCAGTTCCAGCGCTGGCAGCCGCGCAAGTATGAACCGGCGCCGGTGCGCATCGTCGATATCGATGATGAGAGCCTGCGTCGGCTGGGCCAGTGGCCCTGGCCACGCACGCGTATCGCGGAATTGATTGAAAAACTGCAAGCACAGGGCGTGACGGTGATTGGTTTCGATGTGGTTTTTGCCGAGCCCGATCGCACGTCGCCCAAGTCCATGGTGGACATCTGGAATGTGCCGGGCGATTTGCGCGAGCGGTTGCTGCGTATTCCGGATCACGACGAGACGCTGGCGAAGGCTGTGACCCGCGGCGGCGTGGTGCTGGGGTATATTGAAAAGGGCGGTGGTGCGGCTGGCGGGCTGCCCGCGCGATCGTTTCGCGTGGTGAATGCCGGGGGTGCACCATTGCCCTACTTGCGCGAGCTATCAGGCGCGGTGCCGTCCATTGAATCGATAGGGGCGGCGGCTCAAGGAAACGGCGCGCTGGTCTTTTTCCCCGATGCCGACGGCGTGGTGAGGCGTGTGCCATTGATGCTGCGCCTGGGTGATCAGCCGATGCCTTCGCTGGTGGCGGAATTGCTGCGGGTTGCGCAGGGACAACGCAATTACGTGGTCAAGGTGTCGGCACAGCAAGGTGCCGGTATTGAGGAAATCAAGGTAGGCGCGGTGACCATTCCGGCCACGCCCAACGGCGAAATGTGGGTTCATTACACGCCCCGAATCGCGGAACGTTATGTGCCGGCGTGGAAATTACTAGCGGGAGAGGACCAGACGAACCTGCTGAAGGATCATATCGTGATCGTGGGTACGTCGGCCCAGGGTTTGATGGACCTGCGTTCGAGCCCGCTGGGCACCATTATTCCGGGCGTCGAGGTGCATGCACAGGCGCTTGAGCAAATTCTCTCCGGCAAGTATTTGCAGCGTCCTTTCGGCGCAAAGGTCATTGAAACGCTGGTGATCGTGGTGGGCGGAATGTTGATCGGCCTGGTTGCCCTGTCCACCAGCGCACTGGTATCCGCCGGCGTGATCGGACTGGTGCTGGCCCTGGTTGGCGCGGGCGCCTGGTTCGCGTTTACGCGTCATGGTCTGCTGGTGAATCCGCTTACGCCAGGCATGGCGATGCTGCTGACGTTTCTTGCCGGCAGTGTCACGCATCATTTGGCCAGCGAGCGCAAGCAACGCTGGGTGCGCCAGGCTTTTTCGAGATATGTTTCACCGAACCGCGTTGATTTTCTCATTGGACATCCGGACCAACTCGAGCTTGGCGGGCGGCGTCAGCAATGCAGTTTTGTGTTTACCGATCTCGCTGGTTTTACCACTTTGATGGAAAAAATGGATCCGGGTGACGCCGTTGCGTTGCTGAATGCGTATCTCGAAAAGATGATCGCCATTGCGTTTCACCATGGGGGCACGCTAGATCGTATCGTGGGTGATGCCGTGGCCATCATGTTCTCCGCGCCAGTGGAGCAACCCGATCACCGGCAGCGTGCGCTGAGTTGTGCGCTGGAAATGTACGCGTTCGCGACCGGCTACTCTGCCGAGCTTGCCGCCAAGGGCACGCATTTCGGCAAGACCCGCATCGGCGTGCATACTGGCGAAGTGATTGTAGGCAACTTTGGTGGAAGCAATATGTTCGACTACCGCGCCTTGGGTGACTCGGTAAACACGGCTGCACGGCTTGAAAGCGTAAACAAACATTTGGGGACGACGGTCTGCGTGTCGGAAGCCACCCTGTCGGGTTGCACCGGAGTGGCGGTGCGACCGGTGGGCAAGCTGGTGCTCATGGGCAAGTCCGAAGCGCTGATGGTGTACGAGCCTCTCGCCGCTGCCAACACGAAATCGCTGGAGCGGGATGCGGATTACGAGGCCGCCTTTAATCTGCTGCGCGACCAGAGCCCGCAAGCGTTGGCAGCCTTTGAGCAACTGGCGCTGGCGCGGCCCCAAGATCCGTTAGTGGGCTTGCATCTGGCGCGGCTGCGTGGCGGAGAGCTGGGTGATTTGATCGTGATGGAAGAAAAATAGTAGGCTGTCCATTCGCGATCCGTACACCAAATATTTACAATTCACCGCGGCGACGATGGTTATAATGGCTTGTCAAAAACGGGTCGCCCTAACAGAGGCGGGAGCGCCTATGATGCCAATACGAAGTTTTGTGATAGGAGTAGTTGTCGCGCAATGGGTTGCCGGTTGTGCGACACCGCCGCCGCCGGCGCCACTGCCGCCGAAGCCGATGTCGTATGCGGTGCTGCTCGACAATCCCGATGGCTCGGTCGGCGCGATTACATTTACTAATTCCCGGGGTACGATCCCCATTGATCGCGCGAAAAACGCCGTGAACCTCGATGGTGCCACGGTGCCCTATACCCAGGACGAAAGCTTAATTCAGAAAGACTTCGGGGCCGCCATTGCGGCGC
The DNA here is from genome assembly GCA_009885185.1 of Nitrosomonadales bacterium. The sequence continues at coordinate 7,338 of VFLF01000886.1, forward strand.
GTCCCCAGCCGCCAGCCAGTTATCTGTTGTATTTTGAGTCGGGCGGCACGCAATTGACTGCGCAGTCGCAGTCCTTGATCGCTAAAATCGTTGCTGATGCGGCCAAGCGCCCGACCGCCGATATTTCCGTGATCGGCCACACTGATACCGAAGGTGATGCTGATGCCAACGAAAAACTCGGCATGCAGCGTGCGCAGACGGTCTCGCAAATGATTACCGGTGCCGGCATCAAGGTCGCGGAGCTGACGGTGACGTCGCATGGTGAGCGGGATCTGCTCGTCAGGACGCCGGACAATACGGCGGAGCCGAAAAACCGGCGTGTGGAAGTGACAGTCCGATAAATGGATCACGAACATGAGCACTCAAGTTCCGGGAGGACGTATGAAAGGGTTGATACAGGCGATGTTGTTTGCCGCGTTGGTGTTATCAGGTGCAACGTGGGCGCAGGAGACTATTGGGTTCGTCAAAACCGTAACGGGCGAGGCAACGGTTACTGACGGTGGCAAAGCAGTGAAGGCCGTCGCGGGCACGCCGGTCAGGCTTGACAGCGTGCTGAAGACCGGGCCCAAGGGCGCCATGGGGGTGACGTTCAAAGATAATTCCATCATGTCGTTCGGGCCGGATACCGAGGTCACAGTGGACGAATATCTGTATGCGCCGGCCAAAGGTGACTTGAAATTCGGCGCCAGCATGAGCAAAGGTACACTGAACGTAGTGACGGGCGCCATCGCCAGGCTCAAACCAGAAGCGGTGTCGCTTAAAACACCGACCGGCACCATCGGCGTTCGCGGGACCAATTTCGCGGTCAAGATCGAACCGCAGTAACAACGCGGTGTTGCTCGTGCGCAGTGGCACAAGCGCTAATGATGTTTACGGAGATTAAACATGACAGCCATGAACTGGATGCGTGATCCCACGGCGGAAACCAGTGCCGTCAAACGTGCACGCCTCAAGCCGCCGCCTTCGTTGGCAGGCAAGACCGTTGGTTTGTTCGACATCGGCAAGACGCGTACTGACGAATTTTTCAATCAGGTGGAAATTCGCCTGCACGAGCGCGGCATCAAGACCAAACGTGTCGGCAAACCCACCAACGCCAAGGTCGCCACGGCGGAGAATCTCGCGAAGATCGCCTCCGATGTCGATGTGGTGATTATCGGACTCTCGGACTGAGGCTCATGCACGTCGTGCAGTCTGCACGACCTGATGAACTTCGATGAGCGCGGCATCCCCGGCGTGTCGGTGGTGACCACGGGGTTTACCGATGCGGTGGAAGTGCAAACCAAAGCCATCGGCTTTGAAGCCGCGGTGGTGTATACGCCCCACCCGATACAGAATCGCACGGCGGATGAGCTGAAGAAAATTGCTGATGATGCGGTGGCGCCGGTGCTGAAGCTCCTTCAGTCGCAATAGACTTACACGTTGCCGATAAACTCCACCATGCGCTTGCGCTGTGCCGCATTGGGCAACCGCGTGCGCCCGGCATTGAGGTTGTCCTGCATGTGTTCCACGCGGTCGGTGCCGGGAATAACGAGATTGACTTCTTCCCTGGCGAGCATGTATTTCAGAAAGAACTGGCCCCAAGTTGGCGCGTCGAATTCCGCCGCCCACTCGGGTACCTGCTTGCCTTTTACGGCGTTGAACAACGCCGCGCGGGCGAAGGGCAGGTTGCACATCACCGCCGTGCCGGTGTCGGCGGCGACCGCGAGAAGTTTGTCCTCCACGCTGCGCTCGGCCATGGAGTAGTTGACCTGAATGAAGTCGAGTTTTTCTTTTTGCAGCATTTCGATCAGGCGCGAGTTGGCTTTGTCCTGATCCTGCGAATGGGTGACGCCGATGTAGCGGCAGATGCCCTGCGCCTTCCATTCGCGCAGCACGGCGAGATGTTCGGCGGCTTCTGCTGGCGGCACGAAGCCGATGTTGTGTCGGAGCATCAGTTCGACTTTGTCGGTGCGCAGCCGACGCAGCGATTCTTTCATTTCGGCGGTGGCGCCGTCGCGTCCGGGGGCGCGGAACTTGGTCGAGATGAACGCCCGGTCGCGCGACTTCATTTCCGCGAGCAGGTCGCCAAGGGTGGCTTCCGCCGGTCCGTAGGACGGAGCGGTATCGATGCAGCGCGCGCCGGAGTCGAGCAGCGTGCGGATGACGGCGATGCGGCTGGCGCGCTTCTCGGTGTCGTTGCCGATGTCGAGCACGAACTGGGTGCCCATGCCGATCACGGGCATGAGCTCGCCGGTGCGTGGAATTTTGCGGGTGAGCAGGGGTTTGGCGGCGGCGGTCTGCGCGTAGGCGGGCAGCGCCATGGCGGCGCCGAGTGTGGCGCTAAGGGCGAGGATGTCGCGGCGGGTGTATGAGCGGTGTGTGGTCATGATAGGTTGTGTTATAAAAAAGTTAATTAAAACAGATAGTTAAGACACTTTAGCCTTGTGGCGTGCCAGCAGAACGCTTTTCCTGCATGCGGCCCAGCGCCAGCGCCAGCCCCAGCCACGCCGCGGTCACGGGCACTGTGGCCAGCGAAATCGCGCCGAGTTCCATGCCTGCGCCGCGCAAGGCGTTGAACAGCCAACTGAATGCTACATCGGCACCGCGAAACACCACGTTGTCGATGACGTTTTTGGCTTTGTATTTTTCTTCACGGTCGACCACGGTGAACAACACCTCGCGCGCCGGGTTGGAAATGGCGAAGTTCGCCGCGCGTTGCGCCGCCTGAAACGCCAGCACTACCCACAGCATCGGTGTCGCCCACAGCGCGATAAACCCGATGGCGAAGATCAGCGGCAAAAACGCCGCCGCCGGTCCCGCGCCGAAGCGTTTGATCAGTTTGCCGGTGGCGAGAAACTGTACCGCGATGGTGAGCACGCCCACCGCGAGGTCAATCTGCGCAAAGATGGCGGTGCGCTTGTTCGGATCGGCGGACATGGCGGAAACGATGTTCGCCTGCTGAAAATACAGGAAGGTGCCCGCCAGCGACAGCAGCGCCACCCACAGGGCGATGCTCGCGAGATAGGGCGAGCGCGCAATCATCATGATGCCCGCGATCCAGTTGCCGCCCAGGGCTGCGTCCGGTTTGGCGGCGGTGTCTCGCCCGGCTTTGAATTGAACCGCGGCGGTCTCCAGCCGCATGGCGCAGAACACCGCGCACTCCAGCAACAGCGCGGCAATGATTAACAGATTGGCACGCCCGATAGGCACGGCGAGCATGGTGACGATGGCAGGTCCCAGCAGCGCGCCCGCCGAGCCGCCGGCGGCGATAAAGCCGAACAGCCGCTTGCCTTGTTCCGAGCCATACAGATCGGCCATGAATGACCAGAACACCGACACGGCGAACAGGTTGAACACGCTGATCCACACAAAGAATGTCTGCGCGGTGAGCGACAGCGCGGGGCCTTTGGGCAGCAGAGTCAGCAACAGCCAGAAGATAATGATATTGGCGACGAAGAAGTGATACACCAGCGGAATGAAGCGTTGCCGTGGCAGCCGCGCCACCAGCGCGCCGTAAATGGGCGTTACCGCGAGCATGACAAAAAACGTGGCAGTAAACAGCCAAGGCAGATTTTTGATGCCGCTGGCCAAACCCATTTCGTCGCGCACCGGGCGCAGCACGTAGTAGCCCGCCAGCAGACAGAAAAAATACGCAAACGACCACAGCAGCGCGCGCGTTTCGCCGGGTTTGACGGCGACCACGCGCGCGAGGGTTTTGTCGAAAGTGGATTCAGTCACTTTTGATTAGGCCTGCCGTTTGTAGCCGAACGATTGCAGATATTTTTTAAAGTCGTCTCCGACTTCCGGGTGCGATTGGCCGATTTCAAGCGTGGCCTGAAGATAGCCCAGCTTGGAGCCGCAATCGTAGCGCGTGCCTTCGTAACGGTACGCCAGTACCTGCTGCTCGGCGAGCAGTGCGGCGATGGCATCGGTGAGCTGGATTTCGCCGCCCGCACCGGGCTTTACATTTTCCAGGTGATGAAAAATACGCGGTGTCAGTATGTAACGTCCAACCACGGCCAATGTCGAGGGCGCGACATCGGGTTGGGGTTTTTCAACGATGGCGTCGATGGCCTCCAGCCGATCCGCGAGCGGCCGCGTGGCCACGATGCCGTAATTGCCGGTTTCACTGCGGGGAACTTCCTGCACCCCCAGCACGGCATTGTTGTAGCGCTTGTGTATATCTACCATCTGCTGCGTCACGGCACGTTCGGCGACGATCAGATCATCGGCCAGCAGTACCGCGAACGGCTCGTCGCCGATGGCCGGTTTTGCGCACAGCACGGCGTGGCCGAGTCCCAGCGCCTCCGTCTGCCGGATGTAGATGCAGTTGACGTTTTTCGGCAGGATGTTACGCACAGTATCCAGCAGCGCCTTTCTGCCCTTAAGTTCGAGCTCGTTTTCCAGTTCGTAGGCTTTATCGAAGTGATCCTCAATCGCGCGCTTGTTGCGGCCCGTGATGAAGATCAGATCGGTCATTCCCGCGGCTACCGCCTCTTCAACCGCGTACTGGATCAGCGGCTTGTCGACGATGGGCATCATCTCCTTCGGACTGGCCTTGGTGGCGGGCAGAAAGCGCGTGCCCAAGCCCGCGACAGGGAAAACCGCCTTGGTGATTGGTTTCATGTTTAATGGCTTTCTGAATTGTGCTGGCGACGCAGCATAAGCGACATTGTATCTTCTCGCGCGTCACCGCAAAAAAACGCCACCCCCAAGGGTGGCGTTTTCCGTTAAATGGTGGGGCGGCGTCTACCGAATACTTGGACTAACCATTTGAGTTAATGTGATTGTCTTTTGAGCGCATTTCGAGGTTCCCCCCATAGCTGCCCCAGCCTAGTTGTCGTGATGCACTTCCCAAACATCGTAAGGAACCCTCGGCCCAAAACCCACCCGCGCGTTTGCGCGCGTCGCCCATCTGCAGCTAATACCGTGTGATTGCTGGAGCCGTCGATGCTGACGGGCCGTTCATCGGCTATTGTGTTGAAAAACGCGCTCTCCACAATTCTCGAGCATTCGTGTAAAAAATCGACCACTCAGATCGGCCTACAATCGACGATCGACCCTCGGTTAAGGGTGTGACGACCCCTAAATTCGTTTTGAAAATTTATTCGTGGAGTTTTTCAACACAATACGGCCGTAGCCGCCGTTGGCGATCCGACCGGCACAGGCACGCAATGGGTTGCTGAGCAGTCATAAAACGGAAAGTTGTCCCGAGTGAGCACCAACGATAGAGTCCTCCGACTCAGTAGGTGGGGGGACGTTTGGGATGCAATCCATTGCTAAGAACAGCCCGACCCAATCGGCCTCATTTATTGCTGGTATAAACGCCGCCTCGAGGGCGTAAGCCCCCTTTGTTTTTGTGATGTGCGAACTGGTTCGTAGTTCGGAGGATGAGTTAAGGTCGAAGGCCAATACCCATCGTCAGCCGGATGCATGCGCTGCGATGGGCATCGCTGTGCTCAACCCATGGTGTCCTTGCCGTCCCTAACCGGATAAAGCTGCTACCTTGGTCCGTTTAATGTGCAGTTTTTTGTAGCTGTCGATCAGGCGCTGGTGCCTGTCGAGCCCCTCCAGTTTCATGCTCGTTGGCATCAAGCCGAAGAAGCGCACGCTGCCGTCCACTGAGCCCATCACAGCGGCCATTCGCGGGTTGCCGAACATCCGGCGGAAATTGACCGCGTAATCGTCCAGTTCCAGGTCGTCGTCCAGCAGCACCTCCAGCACCACATTCAAGGCCCGATAAAACAATCCGCGCTCGACCGTGTTCTCGTTGTACTGCAGAAAAGCTCCCACCAACTCTTGCGTCGCATCAAATTGCTTTAAGGCTAGATTAATTAGCAGCTTCAATTCCAGAATCGTTAGCTGACCCCAGACTGTGTTCTCGTCAAATTCGACGCCGATCAATGTGATGATGTCGGTGTAATCATCCAGCTCACTGTCTTCCAGACGTTCAAGCAATGCTTTCAGACTAGCGTCGTCCAGACGATGCAAGTTCAAGATATCGGCGCGGAACAACAGTGCTTTGTTGGTGTTATCCCAGATTAAATCCTCTACCGGGTATACCTCCGAATAACCCGGCACCAAGATGCGGCAGGCCGTTGCGCCTAAATCCTCATACACCGCCATGTATACTTCTTTCCCCATGCCTTCGAGAATGCCGAACAAGGTCGCGGCTTCTTCGGCATTGGAATTTTCACCCTGACCGGAAAAGTCCCACTCGACAAAATCGAAATCAGCTTTGGAGCTGAAAAAGCGCCACGACACGATGCCGCTGGAATCAATGAAGTGCTCGACAAAGTTATTCGGCTCAGTCACAGCGTTACTTTCAAAGGTGGGCCGGGGTAAATCGTTCAGCCCTTCAAAACTGCGACCTTGCAGCAACTCCGTAAGACTA
>VFLF01000734.1 GCA_009885185.1 Nitrosomonadales bacterium
ATAATGAAAGGTCATTCTCTTTTTTAACTCCGAGGAACATCGCATGATTACCGACGCACAAGTACACATCTGGAACGCCAACACGCCGCAAGAACCCTGGGACCCGAAAGCGCAATCGCACTTGCCCGACCCCATGCCCGCCGAGCGCATGCTGAAGCTGATGGACGAAGCCGGCATAGACCGCGCGCTCATCTCCCCGGCGGGTGTTGCGCCCGACCGCGACCCCTCGTGCGCGCAAGCCGCGGCGGCCAAGTATCCCAAGCGCTTTCGCGTGATGGCGTGGTTCGTGCCGCATGTGCCGTCGCAATGGAAGATCCTGCCCAAGTGGCTGGAGCAGCCCGGCGTGTGCAGCCTGCGATTGTCGATGAACGAGCCCGAGCACAAAAAACTTTTCGCCGACGGCGCGTTCGAACCGGTGTGGCAGGCGTGCGTTGATCAGGATATGCCGGTGGCCGTGTGGACCCGCGACGGCCCGGCGTTCATGGAACCCGTGCTGCAAAAATACCCGAACCTTCAGTTTATCGTTGACCACTTCGCCTGGGCCGTGCCCGGCGACAAGCGCGAAGCCAAGATGCAGGCCATGATCAATCTCGCGCGCTTTCGCAATGTCACCGTCAAAGTGTCGTCACTGCCGCTGGTGTCGGGCAGCCCGGCACCCGAGTATGAAGACCTGCACCCGCTCATCAAGCGCGTGCATGCGGCCTACGGCGCGGAGCGCCTGATGTGGGCTTCGGACCAGACCCAGACCATGGGCAAGTGCCGCGGCACCTACGCGGAAAACGCCGACATTATCCGCAAGTATGCCGCGGCCTATCTGCCGGCGGCTGACATACTGAAAATGATGCACGACACGGCGACGCGTGTGTTTAAGTGGCAGGTGGCGTAAGCCTGTCTTGAATTTGTTCACCCCTCTCCCACCGGGAGAGGGGCCGGGGGTGAGGGAAGAAAGCACCATGCTTCACGATTGTCACAACGTTTCCTAATCCTCAATTATTCGATTTTGGCCGCTCAGATTGTTGGAGGTCGACCATGGCAAATAAAAGATTGCGCGAAGAAATGTTCGGCACCGCACGCGGCCTTCACGATCTGGGGCTGATCGGCGCGGAAACGTTGCGTGAATTTGATGCATCGCGCCTGCCGGCGCTGAAGCCCTACGGCGCCGCAGACATCAAGCGACTGCGGCTGAAAGCAAAAACCAGTCAATCCGTATTTGCCGCCTATCTCAACACCAGCGTATCAACCGTGCAGAAGTGGGAAATCGGCGACAAAAAACCGAGCGGGCCGGCGCTGAAGCTGCTGAATATCGTTGAGCGTAAAGGGTTGAAAGCGTTGGCGTAGACCGAAATGGCAGATGTGGTAATAAAAAAACTTGGCCACCGCGACAAAATTACGGACCTGCTACCCTACGGGTGGTCACATTGAGTCTCAGCCAAAGCCAACTGGAGATTGCGTGATGAAATTGCGATACCTGATGTGTGCCCTGGCGCTCGCTGCGTCAGCCAACAATGCCGCTGCCGCAGACTATCCGGTGCGGCCGATACGCTACATCGTCGGATTTGCGCCCGGCGGTATCAACGATCTGCTGGCACGCATTGTTGCGCAAAAACTCAATGATGCGTGGGGCCAGCCGGTGATTGTGGATAACCGCCCCGGCGCAGGCGGCAATCTGGCTGCCGGGCTGGTATCGAAATCGACACCTGACGGTTACACGTTCATGAACATCAGCACCGCGCATACCATTTCGCAAACGCTCTACAGCAAACTGGATTACAGCCTGGAGCGCGATCTCGCGCCGGTGGTGGTGCTCGGCAATTCGTCGCTTATCATGGTGATCCACGCCGGACTGCCCGCCAAAAATGTCGCTGATTTGGTGACATGGGCCAAGGGTAATCGCCTTGTCTACGCATCCGGCGGCGTGGGCGTGATCAGCCACCTCGCGATGGAAATGTTCAAGGTTGCCGCGAAAATCGATGCCACCCATGTGCCGTACAAAGGGGTCGGGCCGGCAGTGCCCGATCTGATTTCAGGACAATCCCATGTGATGGTCAACGCCATTCCCGAACTGATGCCGCACACCAAGGGCGGACGCCTGCGCGTGCTCGGCGCAATGACCGAAAAGCGCCACCCGTTCATACCCGATGTGCCCACATTCATCGAGCAGGGCTACAAGGAATTTGTGATGGGTAACTGGACGGGCATCGTCGCACCGGCAAAAACACCGCGCGCTATCGTGGACAAAATCGCCACCGAAGTCACGCGCATTATCCGCTCACCGGAAATCAGCAAGCGTCTGGTCGAACAGGGCGTTGATCCACTCGGCGGCACGCCGGACGAATTCGGCAAACTCATCCGTGCCGAAACGGCGCGATTTGGTATGGCGGTTAAGGCGTCGGGTGCGAAGGCCGATTAGCTCACACTGGAGGAATCCGGCGGCCGCCACGGCGCAGCAAGCGCGCGCATGGGAGTTCCTTAAATAACATAATAAAAACAAATAGTTATATAATATGACGTCTGTCCTCCTATCTTCTTACAACGAAGAGAAATCGAATGAATAACGCGCAATCAACCCACCGCTTCACCGCACCCCCTGTGCGCCTCATCTGCCTGATCTGCCTGCTATGCGTCGCGGGAACAGCCTGGTCGCAGCCCTATCCCGCCAAGCCCGTGCGCGTGATCGTGCCGTTCCCGCCGGCGGGAGCGAACGATATCGTTGCCCGCATCACGTTTCCCAAGGTGTCGGAGCAAATGGGGCAGACATTCATCATTGAAAATCGTGGCGGCGCCGGCGGCACGATCGGCACCGCCGTCGTTGCGCAAAGCAAGCCGGATGGCTACACCCTGCTGGTGCAAAGCATCGCCTCACACGTGGCCAACGCGCATCTCTACCGCAAGCTGCCGTATGACGCCCTGCGCGATTTTGTTGGCGTGGCGCCCATGGCGCGGTTGACGAACGTGTTGACCGTGCATCCGTCGCTGCCGGCCTACTCCATCAAGGAGTTCATTGCGCTGGCAAAAAAGCGGCCTAACGAGATCCTGCACGGTCACTCAGGCGTGGGCAGCTTCACACACCTGAACGGCGTGATGTTCGACTCGCGCGCGGGCATCAGCATGCTGCATGTGCCCTTCAAGGGCGGCGGGCCTGCCGTGATCGCCCTGTTGTCGGGCGAAACGCAGGTGCAGGTGGCGGCCATCAGCGAGCTGATCTCGCACATTAAATCGAAGCGATTGCGCGCGTTGGGGGTAACCACCCTGCAGCGCCTGGCGGTGCTGCCCGATGTGCCCCCCATCGCGGACACCATTCCCGGCTATGAGTCATCGACCCTGATCAGCATCTATGCGCCGGCGGGCACGCCAAGAGCGATCGTGGACCGGCTCAACGCCGAACTCGGCAAAGCGGTTAATGACCCTGACGTCTCGGCACGGCTTAACCAGCAAACGCTGGACCCGTCGCACCGCCCGGTCGATGAGTTGAACCAGCGCATGCGCGCGGATTACGACATGGTCGGCAAGCTGCTGAAGCAGTTTGATTTGAAGCTGGATTAGTCATCGTGGGCAAAGCGTAGCCTGCATACGCACATCCTAAAATCGATGGAAAGCCCAAGCGTTAGCGTGGGCGACGGGGTCTTTTATTACCACACGATAATGAAAGACTTGACGACGTCGACGAATGATCGCGACAAATGATAGTGTCTGTTTCTGCATTCGAAGCCCTGATTATCATGTCCGACCCCACATTTGCTACGTATTTTCAGGAACAGCAAGAAATTGAAGGACACCGGCCTCGGAAGGCCTGCGTGTTATTGATGTTGAGTGCAAGAGCTGCCCCCATCTCTTAGTTATCCAGACAGAAGGGGGCTAAGGTAGTGCCATAGTAATTTGTCCCTGTTTTTTTCGCGAATCTCCACAGAATCGGAATGGTCGTGACGCCGAATTTCACCGACGGCAA
>VFLF01000042.1 GCA_009885185.1 Nitrosomonadales bacterium
CCCGGCACCGGCCTGCGCAACCAATCTTGCGATCACCGCTTCGATGGGCGGATCAAGAATCAGCGCATCCACCAGCAGCACATCGGGCTTGACCGCGGCGAGACGTTCGTAAACGGCACGCGACGACGCCACGGCCTCAATCGAATAGTCCGCACTTGCCGCGCGGCGGCACCGTTCTTCGAGTTCCTTGTCACGCGTGGCAAGTAGTATGGACATGAGGTCTTTTCTTCAGCAGGTATTTCAGCAGCGCGGCGTGGCCACCGTCCTTAACGTTCCCTGAAGGCCTGTTCTTTGGTTTTAATAATGGGCTTAAGCAGATATTGCAAAAATGTCTTCTCGCCGGTCTGTATGTGTACCGTCGCGGTCATACCCGGCATGATTGCCAGCGTCTTGCCGCCTTGCTTGGGTTCGCTGCTCGTCGTACGCACCCTGACAAGATAATAGGTTTCCTGCTTTTTTTCATCCTGCACGCTGTCCGCACTGATGTATTCGAGCTTGGCGGGAAAGCCGCCGTAGATCGAGAAATCGTAGGCGGTCAGCTTGACCAACGCATCCTGCCCCGGCCGCAGGAACGCGATGTCCTGCGGCTTGACGCGCGCCTCCACCAGCAATGAGTCCTCGGCGGGCACGATTTCGATCATGTCCGAACCCGGCTGAACCACGCCGCCGACGGTAGTGACCTTGACGGTCTTGATGGTGCCGTTAACCGGGGAGCGCACCACCGCGCGTTCGACGCGATCTTTCAACGCTACGCCCGTCGCCGATGTGCCTTCCTGCTCGGCACGCGCCTGATTGAGTTCAGCCAGCGCGTCCCCGCGGAACTTGGCCTCGTAGCTTTGCAGCTTGTTGCGCGCCTCCGCCACGGCGCCTTCAAGCCGCGGAATATTAACATTGGTCGAATCCAATTCCCCTTTCAGGTCGTTGGCTTCGCGCTCCTTGGCAATGAGCTCGATCTGCGACATCGCGCCCGCCTTGACCACCGGGCGCATCATGGTGATGGTCTCGTTCAGCATGGCGAGGCTGCCGGTGATTTGTTTTACACGCCCGCGCTTTTCCACGATCTCCTGACTACGCTGGTCTATCTGCTGACGCAGCGCCGCGGTATTGGCGATAAATTCGGCTTGGCGTGACTGGTATAACTCCATCTCGCGCCGCGCCAAATCGGGATTCGCCTTCATAACCGCCGCCGGAACGATGAATGCAGTGCCTTGGACTTCCGCCGCAAGCCGCGATATCTTGGCCATCAGCGCGCTGTCCTTGGCGGTGTTTTCCTTGGCCGATGAGATGTAGCGCGTATCGTCGATCACCACCAGGGTGTCGTTCTTGCGCACCCTGTCGCCGACCTTGACCTTGATTTCCGACACGATGCCGCCTTCCAGGTTTTGCACCACCTGTATCTGTCCCGACGGAATGACGCGGCCATCGCCGACGGTACTTTCGCGGATATTGGCAAACGTCGCCCATGTGAAGAAAGCGATGACAAACAACACAGCACCCCACAGCACGACATGCGAAAACGCGGGCGGACCCTGCAACGCGGCCGCGGAGGTTTCGCTCATGTAATCCAGATCCTGCCCGCGCGACACCGATTTGCCGATGTTGGTCGGTTTCAACTCGGTGAACAGCCCCTTGACCAGTCCACGCCAGCCCTTGCTGAGATAGCTTCCCGGCGAATCCGCCGGCGGGTGCGCCGCCCCCATATCAGGCATGACTACTTGCTTGGCGGGGGCCTCCGCCGCTCCCGGTTTAATGTTTTGCGACATTGATCTTTCCTCCGGCCAACGCCTGCATCACTTGCTCCTTGGGTCCGTCGGCCACGACCTTGCCGCCATCCAGCACGATCAACCGCGGCACCAGCGTCAGCAACGAAGCGCGATGTGTCACCAGCACAAAGGTCTTGCCCCCCAAGGTATTGCCCAGCCTCGTCTTGAAGTTCTCCTCGGAACGGTTATCGAGCGCGTTGGTGGGTTCGTCCATGATCAGCACCGGCGGATCCAGCAACAGCGCTCGTGCAATAGCCACCGTTTGTCGTTGACCGCCCGACAAGCCTTCGCCGCGCTCGCCGATGGCCAGGTCAAATCCCTGTTCCGATGGGTGTATGAATTCGGTCACGCCCGCTATTTCCGCCGCGCGCAGCATGGCGGCGTCGTCGGCATAGGGCGCGGCAAACAGGATGTTTTCCTTTACCGTGCCGAAGAACAGCACGATGTCCTGCGGCACATAACCTATGTTACGGCGCAGCGTCGCCGGATCGATCTGGTTCACGTCCACGCCGTCCACAAGTATCGAGCCGGTGGTCGGCTTGTACAGTCCGAGGATCAGTTTCTCGATGGTGGACTTGCCCGATCCGATGCGCCCTATCATGCCCACGCGCTCGCCGGCGGCGATCTTGAACGACACGTTGGATAATGCCGGCACCTTGTGGCCGGGATAGGTGAATGTCACTTCGCGAAATTCGATGCTGCCCAGAATCACGGGCCGATGCACGAAGCTCTTGTTCACGGGGCGCTCCACCGGCAGGCTCATCACATTATGCAGCGTGCGCAGCGACGCCGCCGACTGGTGCCAGCGCGCGAGCAACCCCGCGACACTACCCAACGGCGCCAATGCGCGGGCATTCAGCATGGTACACGCCACCAACGCACCCACTGTCAACAGCCGATCGTTAATCAAATAAACGCCGAACACAACGATGGCAATGCTGGACATTTGCTGAATGGTCATCGATGAATTGATGATGGCCTGAGACAGCGTGCGCGACTTGATGCCCAGTCTCGACACCGCGCCCACCAGTTGCTCCCACTTGCGCTGGATCGCGCCTTCGGCCGCCAGCGATTTGATGGTTTCGATGCCGGTAAGACTTTCGATCAACAGACCTTGCTTTTGCGCGCTGCAGCGAAAGCTTTCCTGGATCACCGCGCCCAACTGGCGTTGCAGCACCAGCCCGCACAGGATCACCAACGGCACCGTGACGATCGGCACCAGGCACAGCCATCCGCCCACCCAGTAAATCGCGAAGATAAAAATGAATACGAACGGCATGTCCACCAGTGCGGTAATGGTGGCGGAGGTGATGAACTCGCGGAACGATTCGAACTCCTGCACGTTGCTGGCGAACGACCCCACTGACTGCGGACGCGACTCCATGCGCACACCCATCGCGCGCTCGAAAATATTGGCCGACAGGATGACATCGATGCGCTTGCCCGCGAGATCCACCAAGTAGCTGCGCAGCATGCGCATGACAAAATCGAACATCAGCACGACCAAAACGCCGATGGTCAGCGCCCACAACGTTTCAGTGGTGTCGTTCGGCACCACGCGATCGTATACGTTCATGACAAACAGCGGCGTCACCAACGCAAACAGGTTGATCAGCAACGAGGCCAGCAGCACCTCGGCGTAGATAGGCCACGCCTGTTTCACCACGCCCCAGAACCAATGCTCCACACGCGGCACCGCCGAAAGCTCCGTGCGGGCATCGAAGCGCAACGCCGGGTTGGCCAGAATGGCGTTGCCGGTGTATTCGAGGCCGAGTGCGGCCAGCGTGGTTTGCTGTGCGCCGCCCGTCTCCGGCGTGATGATTTCGCAGCGCCCGTCCTCGCTCACCGAACGCAGCACGCAAGCCTGACCGTCTTTCAGCAGCAATACGACCGGCAGCACCAGTGGAGAAATCTCATTCAGTTTACGGTGTACCAGTTTGGATTTGAGTCCGGCCCGCTCCGCCGCGCGACCGAACAATTCCGGCGTCAAACGACCGTCGACGAGCGGCAGCCCGGCAGACAGCGTTTCTTCCGAAAACGGATGATTGAAAATCCGCGTAAGTAGCGTCAGGCACTTGAGCAGCGGGTCATTCGATGACACGTTGGGCCGGGGTATGTTCCATTGTTCTTTTATCTGCTGTTCAGCCACACTGTTCCCTTTGCATCGTGCGAGCAGGGTATCCCCACTCATAGAAACAAAATATTAAAAAAACATGATTGGCATACTACGAAAACCGTACATTATGTCACGGAAATCGCGCTTATTCCGGTTTGCCGATGAAGTAGCCTTGCACGCCATCGACCATCATCCCCTTGACCGCTTCGAACTCCTGTGCCGTCTCGATATACTCGGTGATGACCTGTATGCCCAAGCCGTGGGCAATGCCCACCAGCGCCTGAATAAAGAACTGCTTGTCGGTGGACTCAATCATGCCGCGCGTATAGCCGCCGTCGATCTTGATGTAATCCACTTCGAGCCCGCGCAAAAAACCCAGCGACGCCGTGCTTTGGCCAAACCGGTCGATGGAAAGTCGCACGCCGGTTGCGCGCAATTTGCTGAATACGGCTCGTACCGCTTCAATGTGCCCGACGATGGCATGTTCCGCCACTTCAATAATGATGTGCTTCGCGATCTCGCGCCGCGCATTCAGCGCCGCGTATAACCAATCCACGAACGATGCATCCAGCAAGGACTCCAGCGACAGGTTCAGCGCGGTAGCGCCGCCTTTGACCGGGCCGTTCGCTGCGATATTCTGCATCAGCTTTTCCGTCACGGTGCGATCCACTAATTGCAAGGCGCCGAGCCGCTTGGCTGTGGCGATGAACAGCCCCGCGCGCACTATGGAACCATCGACCGCCAGGATGCGTATGCACGCTTCGCTACGATAGGTCCAGTCCGCCTCGGCCACCTGGCACGCGCGCACGGGCTGATATTGCAGCACCACGCGATCCGCCGGCAGTCCGACTTTGAACAGCCCGTTGATTTCCATCGTCATGGCAGTATTTTGATCGCTCTGCAGTTCTTCCTGCAGGTGCCAAGCGGGCACACCGCGCCCTTGCGCCACGGACAAGGCTTGGCCGGCGGCGGCCATCAGCTTGCCGAAAACCGCCCCTTCGTGATACCGGTAATAAGCGAGACCAGCATGCGCCATCAGGCTTTGTTCCGTGCGCGGGAACTCCTCGATTTCCGCCAGCCCCTGGATTAACGTGTCACCCAGCTTGGGCACCTCCGTATCGGTAATTTCGGGGACCACGACCGCGAATTCCGGACCATCCAGCTTGGCCACCAGCGCGTTGGCATGGCCCTTGGCGACTTCCTGCAACAGAAATGCCGTGCGTTTGAGCAAGGTGTCGCCGGCCACCCGCCCTTCGCGCTCGTTATAGGCGGCAAACCCGCGAATGCGGATCACGGCGACCGCACCGGTACCGAATTTCGTCGGCGCGCCGATCAAGTGTGTCAGTTGTTCGTTGAAGTCATTGCGGTTCATCAAACCCGTTACTGCATCGACATATGCCTTTTTGCGCATCTTGTCGGCAAGATCGGTCTGCTCGTTCAGCATGCGCTCCACGGAGCGGCACATGGAATTCAGCGCGGTCGATATGCGGTGCAACTCACGCGCCCACGGCAGCTTGTCCAGGGTGGTGAACTTGCGCCTGGCGATATCCTCGGCCTGGCGCTCCATGTCGTCGAGCGGACGCAGCGCCAGCCGCAGCACGATCACCACCACCACCAGCGAAATAATCGCCACGGTGAGCAGCACCCAGAACGACCGCTTCGAGATTTCCCACATTTCCTTGTAGGCGTGCCCGGGGTGACTTTCCACCTCGATGACCGCGGCCTTGCGCCATCCGTCCATCACGACGGCATTCATGCGTGGCGTCGGCAGCGCAAACGAATTCATGAACCAGGACGGCACGCCCTCCACCGCTTTTTCGACGCGCTTTTTGAAAATCGCTTCGCCCGTCACCTTTTTGACCAGAATTTCGCTGTAATAGCCGCGGTCGAATATCGCGCTGGTCATCAACTCGATGGTGACCGCATCATTGAAGCTCTTGCTCTGCGTGATCGACAGGCCAAGCGACGTGGCGGTGTCCTGCGCGTGGGTTTCCATGGCGCGCGTCAGATAATCACGGGTGCTGTTGACCACCGTGTACAGTGTCGCGAAAAAAACCACGATCCACAGCAGGGATATCAGGCCTACCAACAGTCGTGAAAGTTTCATGTGCCACCCCGCATAAAAATTGTTTAAAAACAAATACTTATGTTGCTCCGCGCATTCGCGTTTGCAGGTCTTTCCAGTGTCCGATGCGATCCGAACTGCCCACCGACTGACCGCGACCGGTCTGCTCCTTGGCGAGCCACAACCCCGAACCGTTGAAGCTGTAGACCGGCACCAAGTCCGTACGCGCGGATGCCGGGAGTATCGACTTGTTGATGTTATCGAGAATCACCGGCTCGTCGTCCGCCGTGGCGAAATAAGCCAGCACCATGTGCGCCTCGTTATACACCCTGATTTCCTTGACGTAGGTGATCTGCAGCCTGTCGTCCGCCACGCCGA
>VFLF01000342.1 GCA_009885185.1 Nitrosomonadales bacterium
ATTTCATAAGTGACGCGTTGTGCGGTATCCATGGGAGGCTCCTGAAAAAAGACGTGAGTGAAACGTGAAAGGAAAGCGGCATTGTAGCGCCGCGAATTGCGCTTGCGCGGCGATGAAAACTCTGCTTTATCGCATCAACAAATATTGTTTATAAACAAATACTTACAAAACCCGCGATAGGGGCCGATGTTTTTTAGTGTCCCGCGCCAAACCACCCCTTCATCTGCTCATCAAACTCACCATCGATCAGCACGTACAACATCTTCGCCACCTTGCCGGATCGGTTGCTCCACGCGTGGTTGGTGCCGAGTTGTATCAATACGTCGCCCGCCTTCAGCGTCACTTCGCCTTCGTCCAGCAACATGGTGATTTCGCCTTCAATGCAAATCGCGTAGTCGATGGTTTCCGTGCGATGCATCATCGGATGCCGTCCGCCGCGACCGAAGGAGGATGCGGCTTCGTTGCCCATCATTTTGAACACCTCGCGCGCTTTTTCCGGCGTCATGTTGCGGATTTCCTCCGACTCTGGCGCGATTTCGGCAATGCGAATGATGGTGCCGCCCTTGGGTGGATGAATCTGCCGCGGCCCCAGCGTCGGGTCTTCGTGCACCGCGTGCAACTTATACGGCAGCGGGCCGGTTTTCCAGATGTCGTTCGACACATGGCCGGGCCGCAGCGGGTTGGTGCGCATCGCGGGCGCGGGACCGTCTTCAATCAATACCGATTTACCTTCTTTGTTGTGACCCACGACGACTCTTCTGACTGGCATGTTGTTCTCCGTTGTGAAAAATACGAAAGTTCAATTAACCAAGGATGAACATAGATAAACACGGATTACCCCACCACCGTCGTTCCCGCGCAGGCGGGAACCCATAACACAGTGCCACTTGAGACGACTTATAGATTCCCGCCTTCGCGGGAATGACGGGTTTGGTTTTTCATCTGTGTTTATCTGTGTTCATCCGTGGTTAAACCGTTTTTTGAATCTACTCCGGCTGTATCCCCGCGATCCGCACAATCTCGCCGAGCTTCTTGATCGCATCCACCAGCAGCGCACGAAACTCCACGCTACTGCTGCCCACCGCTTTCAATTCCACCTTGCCGAATTGCTCGCGCACTTGCGGCACGACCAGCGCCTTTTGCGTTTCTTTTTCGATGCGCGCGAGTATCGCCGGCGGCAGCTTTGCCGGTCCCAGCAAACCGTGCCAACTGGCTTCCATGTGCGTGCCGCTGAGTCCGGCCTCGGTCATGGTCGGCACCTCGGGCAGGAATGAGGCACGCGACGAAAAGTTGTACGCCAGCGCCTTCAAGCGGCCCGAGCGTATATGCGGCAACGACATCGGCGGTGTTGCCATCATCACCTGCACTTCACCACCGAGTAACGCAGTCACCGCCGCGCCGGCGCCTTTATACGGCACATGCACCATGTTCAGGCCCGCGCGCTGGTTGAGCAGCGCCGCCGCCAGATGCAGGGAATTGCCGATGCCGGGCGAGCCGTAGGCGAGCTTGGCGCCGGGCTTCTTGCCGTAATCGAGCAACTCGCGCAACGAGGTCACCGGCAGCGTGCCGCTCACCACCAGGATGTGCGCGTCAGAGCCGGATATCTGCGAAATCGGCGCGAAGTCACGCAACGAATCAAACGGCAGCTTTTTGTAAATGCTCGGGTTGATCGCAAACGAACCCGAGGTCACCAGCAGCGTGTAACCATCCGGCGTGGATTTCGCCACAATGTCCGCGGCGATGATGCCGTTGGCGCCGGGACGGTTATCTACCACGAACTGCTGATTGAACTGCGTGCTGAGTTGCGCAGAGAGTATGCGCGCGGAG
>VFLF01000535.1 GCA_009885185.1 Nitrosomonadales bacterium
ATGATCGACCTTCATCGCAAGTTCACACCACTAACAGTCATTCTGGCGAAAGCCAGAATCCAGCTCGTGCAATCATGCGAAGCATGCACATCAGGCGCCTACAGTGCAGTGTACGCACTGGTTTCTGGCGTTCGCCAGAATGACGGGGCAAGATGAGCGGCTCACGCATTACCGGCCTCATCCTCGCCGGCGGCCAGGGCCGGCGCATGGGCATCGTCGATAAGGGATTGCAACTGCTGCGCGGCAAGCCCATGGTGCAGTGGGTACTGGAACGTTTAGCGCCGCAAGTGGATGAAGTGCTCATCAACGCCAACCAGAATCTCGACGCCTATGCCGGATTCGGCCATCTTGTCGTGCCCGACGACATCGGCGGTTTTGCGGGCCCACTCGCCGGCCTGCATCGCGGCCTGTCCTCGGCAACGCACGACCTGATCGCCACCGTGCCCTGCGACTCGCCTTTCCTACCGCTGGATTTAATCGAACGCCTGCATGCCGCGCTGCACGAGCAACAAGCCGACCTCGCCGTCGCGCGCACAGGCGATCAGCCGCATCCTGTGTTCTGTCTCACGCGTAAATCGGTGCTGCCGGGACTGACAGCGTTTCTGGCAAGCGGCGGACGCAAGATCGATGCATGGTACTCGGCGCTGCGGGTGGCGGAAGTGCGCTTTGATGATGAAGCCGAGGCGTTCAGCAACATCAATACCGCGGAAGAACTGCGACAACTGGAATCCTGATTTCCCCGGACTTCACTCCACCCGATCAGCGGATGCCACGGCCGCGGCTGCGGCAAGCATGGCGGATTCATCCTGTCTGGCCTGATAAGATGCCGGCGTTTCCAGACTCACCCGCCTCAGCGCCCCGCCACGATAATCCGTCAGCAGGGTAATCGCCGCTTTATCAAAATCCAGCGCCCCGCCCTTCAGGCGATAGCCGCGCCGCGCGGCCACGGCTTCAACCACGTCGACGCCATCCGCCGCGCCCGTCGCCGCAAAGCCATAGCGCTCGGCCAATGACTGCGGATAACGCGCCAGCAACACCTCCGCCAGAAAAATCGCCGCGTCGGATTCGAGATACGCCTTGACGCCGATGATGTGGCTGGCGGCCAGCATCAGTCCGGCGCTCGCGTGTTCGATTTTGGGCCACATCAACCCCGGCGTGTCGGTGAGGCTGGCCTCGGACGACAGTTCATAGCGCGCCAGCGCCTTGGTCACCGCCGGTTCGTCGCCCACTTTGGCGGCGCGTCGCTTGAGCAGTGCGTTGATCAGCGTTGATTTGCCGACATTGGGCACGCCCATCACCAACATGCGCAACGGTTTGAAATTGTCATTTCGGTGGGGCGCCAGTTTTTTGGCCGCAGGGATCACTTTGGCGGCTTCGCCGAGCTTCTTGCACGACAGCGCAATCGCGGCGACGTTTTTTTGCGCATTGAAATACGCCATCCAGTCCCGCGTCACCGCGGGATCGGCGAGATCCATTTTGTTTAGCAGCTTGAGACAAGGCCGCTGGCGATGCGTGCGCAGCGTTTCCACCAGCGGATTGCCACTGGCCATGGGGCAGCGCGCGTCGAGTACTTCGACCACGACATCGTGGTCCGCCATCGCCTTCTTGACCTCTTTGACGGCGACGGCCATGTGGCCGGGAAACCAGTTGATCGACATGAAACGTTCTTATAAACGCTGGAAACGCGGTTGCGGTTTGCCATCAATCACCACGTCCTCGACAAAAATCGCCAAGGGCCGCACCCACATCGCGCCTTCGCCATACAAGGGCCGATAGACGACCATCATCTCGCGCGTTTCGGAATGGCGCGCGGTGCCGATCACCTCGTAATCGTTGCCTTTGTAGTGGCGATAACGACCAGGTTCAATCACGGTTTCGCTCATTAAGCGACTCCGGAGTGCAAGCGGCGTTGATCGGTTATTGCCATGGCGACAACTTCGTAAATTTGGAATAAGACCGTGATTATATCATAAGTATTTGTTTTTATTGAATTATTTATGTGGCACGTCAGCTCGCTCTTCGCGTGCCAGCAACGCTTGCTTGCGCGCCACGCCCCAACGGTACCCTGCCAGCCCGCCATCGCTGCGCACCACACGATGACAAGGTATCGCCACCGCCAGCGTGTTGGCCGCGCACGCGCCGGCCACTGCGCGTACCGCAGTCGGCGCACCGATACGTTTGGCGATCTGCGTATAAGTCGCGGTAGTGCCTGCCGGAATTTTTTGCAGCGCCTGCCACACACGTTGCTGAAAGGCCGTGCCGCGCACATCCAGCGGCAAATCCATGCCCCGCGCGGGCTGCTCCACAAAGCCCACCACGGCGGCCACCAGCCGCTCGAATCTCTTGTCCGCGCCAATCAGGCGCGCGCGCGGGAATCTGTCCTGCAAATCGCGCGCGAGCGCATCGGGATCATCGCCCAGGGATATCGCGCAGACGCCGCGTTCGCTGCTCGCTACCAATATCGCGCCCAGTGAACATTCGCCGATGGCAAAGCGAATCGCCGTGTCGGCACCGCCCGCACGATACTGCGACGGCGTCATGCCGAGCAGTGCATTCGACTTCTCATAGAATCGTCCGTTGGAATTGTAGCCAGCGTCGAAAATGGCCTTGGTCACGTTTTGACCTTGACGCAACGCCGTGCGCACGCGCCGCGCGCGATGCGCAACCGCATAGGCTTTGGGCGTCAGCCCGGTAGCCGCCTTGAACACCCGGTGAAAGTGATAGGCGCTGAGCCCCGCCTTGTCCGCCAACTCGGCCAGATTAAGCGGCGGCTCGGCGCGTTCGATAAGCCGGCACGCTGCGGCCACCAGCACCGCATGCGGCGAGTCCGGAGAATTCCTGTGGGTTGATGCAGCCACTCCATGTCCTTCGACAATTCAATGACCGTAGGACTATAACCATCCTCGAACGATCAGGCACTCCGAATCTTGCTCCGGAATGGCGCTCACCTGGTGGCGTTGGAGCACAGGATGCCTCTATTGTGTAGTGTCACGGTCGGGGAGTATCCGCATTAGAAACGAGCGGGGATATCGTCGTAACTATTTGTTTTTATTTAAGTTTTAATTTATGTTGAATACCTTGCTTGCCGTGCGCCGTACCTTCCGACGCCTGCCATAGGACGCAAGGTGTGATCCAGATTACGCGTGTAATATCACGCTCATTCGCTTGTCGATACACTCTTCGCCTTGTAAATCCTCACGGGAAACTCATGTCCTCTACCGAAAAAGAACTTCGCCACGACGTTGCACTGGCCAACCGCATCATCGAACGCTTCGGGCTGGTGACGGCATTCGGCCATGCCAGCGCACGCATTGCAGGGACGAACACGTTTTATATCTCCACGCGCCGCAGCCCCGGTCTGGCCGACGAGAACCATCTGCTGGTGATCGACACCGACGGCAAGGTCCTGTCTGGCAATGGCACACCGAACAGCGAGTTTTGGATACACGCGCGCATCTACGCCGCGCGCCCCGAGGTCAACGGCATTGTTCACGCGCATCCGCTCGCCTGCGTCTCGCTCACGCAAATTGGCGAACCGCATCGCGTCGTGCATAACATGGGCGGCGCATTCGTGGATGGCGTACCGGAATACGGGCGCGTCGGCCTGATCCGCTCTCGGGAATTGGGCGATCAGGTTGCGCACAGCCTCGGCAATGCCCCCGCCGTGATGATGCGGGGGCACGGCATCACCACCGCATCCGCCAATGTGCGCGCCGCGACGGTGGCGGCATGTTTTCTCGAAGAAAGCGCCGATCTGCAAATGCGCATGCTCGCCGCGGCGGGCGGCAACGCCACCAAGATCCGTGCGTTCACGCGCGAGGAAGCGGAACTGGTGCGCGATCAGACTGGCCCCAACACGGCGGGACGCGACCGGGCGTGGGAATACTACGCGACCGTCGCTGCCACTCGTCCTATCGGTGGCTGAAACCTCGGCCGGTAATCAAGCGCATTGAATGATTGAATTCATGATGACGGAGAAAAACGTGAAATTAATTCTTCCACGCGCGGCGACGGTTACGCTCGCACTGTTTTTCGCCGCCACCGCTCCGGCGCAACCCTATCCCTCCAAACCCATCCGGATGTACGTCACCACCCTGCCCGGCGGCGCGCCGGATATCGCCGCCCGTGTGGTGGGGCAAAAACTTTCCGAAGCGCTGGGCCAGCCGGTGATCGTGGA
>VFLF01000704.1 GCA_009885185.1 Nitrosomonadales bacterium
AGCAAAATGCCCAGCGCCACCGCCGAACCATTCATGTCTTCGTGCATGCCCTGCATGTAGCGTGCGGGCTTCAGGTTGTGCCCGCCGGTATCAAAACAAATACCCTTGCCCACCAGTGCCACGGTTTTTTTCGCATCGGGGTGGCGGTATTGCAGATGCACGATGGCCGCGTCGCGCTCATCACTCCCCTGCGCCACCGCGCAAAACGCGCCCGCGCCCATTTTGCGCAGGCGCTTGAAATCGTATTCCTCGCGCGTCCAGCCGTGCTGTTTGGCCAGAGCCTTGACGCGATCGCGATACGCACCCGGTGTGAGTTCATTCGGCGGCATCACGGTGAGTTCGCGGCACAGCACGTTGCCTTCGGCCTGCGCGCGGATGGCGCTAAATCCATCGCGCGCGCTGGCGCCGTACAGCACGATGCCGCGCAGGCTGTGGTTTTCTTTTTTCTTTTTGCGCTCGGGTAACTTCGCGCCATTCACCCACGCCACATACAGCGCAAGCTCCGCCGCCGCGTGGCGCTGAGTGGCGTCAACATAAACCGCGATGGTGATCGTGGCGGGGTTTTCGCCCAGCAGCGACAGCACCGCCTTGCGCATCGCCGTCTGCCGCTCGAACACTGATTGAGCCGGATCGACCATCACCCACGCCACCAGCGCGCCGCCGGGGGCGTCTGCCGTGAGGGGAGACTTGGCGAGATCGGCGGGCTTTTTCTTGCGGCGGGCAAGTGACTTGTCCAGCGTCGCCGCAAACGGCAACTTTGCCCGTTCCTCCGGAGTCAGCCCCTTGGGCATCACCACCAGCAGATGTTGCGCGCCCTTGAGCGCGAATGCGGTTAACAGCGCCGCGTGTTGTTGCAGTTGAGCCAGTAGCGCCACGATTATTATTCCCGAAGATGATAAGCCGAGAACATTATAAGGCTGTCACCACAGTGCGGGCGCGGCGGTCTTTTATTCAGCCCCGGGTTTCGTAGACACCGAGTTTTTTGTGCAGCGGGGTTTCGTCGGCGATGAACAGAAACGCTGGCGCGCCGGCGTCGCGGTTGGTCAACGTCACCGCGCAATAGCCCGGCGCGCAGCAGGTGTCGGCCCGTGCCAGCGTAAAGTGCCGATCTTCAACGCGCACCTCCGCGCCGCCCTCGATCACATGAAACACCATCGCCGGGCTGCGCGCCGGCAGCCGGAGCGTTTGCCCCGCGCGCAGCATCAGCGCGTAAAACCCAAGGATGTTCTGCGCATCCGCGCCGGTTTCCGGATTGACATAGGTGACCTGCACCGCGTCGAGATGCGGCTGGCCGGAGGCCATCGACTCGAGCGCTGCGCGCACGCCGGCCCACGGGTAGCGCAGCATCGGATAGGCGCCGCGCGTGCGCTCGAACACGGGCGACGGCACGATACCGCCGCTGGCATGGCCGCGCCCGCCCGGCCCCGGCTTAACCACTTGGCGCTCGCCATCCTCGTGATAACTCGCTTCCATGTAGTACACCAGCGGCAGGTCGAGCACGTCGAGCCACACCACGGGTTCGGCCCCATCGTGGCCGTGGTCGTGCCACAGGCCGGTGGGCGTGAGGATCAGGTCGCCGCGCTGCATCGGGCACTTCTCGCCTTCGACCGTGGTCCAGGCGCCTTCGCCCTCGACCACCATTCGCACGGCGTTGGGCGTGTGGCGGTGTGACGGCGCCCATTCCCCGGGCAGCAGCAATTGCATGCCCAGATACATCGCAGCACTCGCCTGCATCTTTTCAAGACCGTGGCCCGGATTGGCCAGCACCAGCACGCGGCGCTCGGCCTTCTCAATTGGCGTGAGTTCGCCCGCCTTTAACAGCAGCGGCCTGATCGCTGCATAAGGCCAGTGCGTCGCGCGCGTGCTGGGGCGGGGCTTGCTCGCCGGCATGACGGCACGCAGGCCGGGCCACAGCGGCGCCAGGTTTTGCCGCGTCAATTCGTCGCGATAGTCCTGCGGCAGGTCTTCCAGACGTCCCAGGTTGTCGCTGGTATCACGGTGTTGCATGGCGAATCTCCGTTCGTTTTTACTGCCTCAAGGTTATCAGTCTCTCGCCAGACAGTTGCTGGCGTTCCAGCCGTACAGCCATTCCAGTGCGTCATAGTACCGTTCGGTCGTGCGCCTCCGCCACAGATCGTTGCGCACCAGACGCTCCACACCCTTGGCGTGATAAATGCGGCCCATCTCGCGCCCCGACAGCACAATGCGCGCGGTGCGTGCAACGCGCGAACGCTGATAGAGATCGAACGCCTTGCCGAAATCGTTATCGTTCACGCGCAGCGCCTCGCCCAGCGTCACCGCGTCTTCGAGCGCCATGCACGCGCCTTGGGCCATGTACTGCGTGGTGGGATGCGCCGCATCGCCGAGCAGCGTAGCGCGCCCGTAGTTCTATTGGCCTATCGGTTCGCGGTCGGCGGTGGCCCAGCGCTTCCATTGTTTGGGCAGGTCGATCAACTGGCGCGCTTTCGGGCAGATGCCCTCAAAATAACTTTGCACCTCCTCGCGGCTGCCTTCGGTGACGCCCCATTCTTCCTGATCGCGGCTGTGAAAGGTGACGACGACGTTGTATTGTTCGCCGCCACGCAAGGGGTAGTGCACCAAATGACAGTTCGGGCCGACCCAGATGCTGGCGGCGTTCCATCGCAGATCGGCCGGAAAATCCTTGCGATCCACCACCGCACGGTACACCACGTGGCCAGTGACACGATGCGGGTCACCAACGTACTGCTCGCGCACGGCTGACTTCACGCCGTCGCAGCCGATAAGCGCGATGCCGCGATGCGACCGACCGTTCTGGCTGAAGACGGTCACGCCGCCGCTGTCCTGCTCGACACGCTCGACCTGTGTTGACGTGAGAAACGTCACCTTGCCCGTCTCCTGCGCGCCTTCCAAAAGCGATAGATGCACATCGGCGCGGTGAAGCACGGCGTAGGGGTTGCCAAAACGCTCGCGAAAAGCTACGCCGGTGGGAATCTTGCCGACCTGATACTCGTCGAGTGCGTCGTGCATCACCAGGTAATCAGTGAACACCGAGCGCCTGCGCGCCTTATCGCCGACTCCCAGCGCATCAAACGCATGGAACGCATTGGGGCCAAGCTGCATGCCCGCACCGATTTCGCCGATTTCGGGCGATTGTTCGAGCACCGTGACTTCGAAACCCCGGCGCACCAGGGCCAACGCGGTCGCCAAGCCGCCGATACCGCCGCCGGCCACCAGCACCGCGGTCGCTTTCTCCTGCATCCCCATCATCAATGCCTCGCTTCGCCTTTGTGCCGAATAGACCCTTGGAATCACAGTCGAATTGCTTCGGGCAATAAGTCAGCGCATTATAATAGCGTTACTTTTCTCCACCGGAGTTCGCTCGTGAAAGCATGTCTTTTTTCTCGGGTTTGCGCATTAGCAATCGCTTTGGTAACCGCCTTGCCGGCGACGGCCGCCGCCCAGGAAATCATCACACTGCCCACCCGCGACGGAGTGACGCAATCGGTGTTTGTCGCACGCGCGCCCGAAACGCCGGTGGCCGTTGCACTGCTGTTTCCGGGAGGCGGTGGAAATATCCGCATACGAACTGAAGACGGACAAATTCGCTTCAACGCGGGCAACTTCCTTGTGCGATCCCGTGGGGAATTTGTAAAAAACGGTGTCATCGCAGTGGTGTTTGACGCTCCATCCGATCACAGCGGCGGAATGAATGACACCTTTCGACTCAGCGAGCAACACGCCACAGATGTCGCGGCGGTCATAGCTGAATTGAAAAAACGCTACCCCAC
>VFLF01000046.1 GCA_009885185.1 Nitrosomonadales bacterium
GGTTGTCGGCCGCGATCCATTCATCCACGGCGCATTTCATCTCAGCGGCATGGGCGAATCGCCTGCCGGGATCGCGGCTCAGTGCGCGCCGGATAATCGCTCGTAGCCGTGGATCTACATGCAAGCGTTCCATCTGCGCCATGGCCAGTGTACTGTCAACCATGGCATTGCCGTCCGGTGACAGGCATTGCATTTGAACGGGTGATAGGCCGCTGAGCATTTCAACAAGTACGAGGCCAAGCGCGAAAACGTCCGTGCGGGCAGTCAACGGCTGATGATGAAAATGCTCCGGCGACAAATAGCGTGGTGCGGCGCACAGTTTGGCTTCCGCCACCGTGCTGCCGCCGTGGTTCGCCGCAAGACCGAAATCCATCACAAGCGGCGTGCCTATCGCGTCCAGCATGATGTTGTGCGACGATAAGTCGAGATGAAGAATACCCCGCGCGTGGGCGCAGGCAACGCCGGCCAGTATCGCGCTGAACAGGCGCAATGCCATTTTCACCGGCAGGGCGCCGGTCTTCGCCAGACTATCGTGGAGAGTCGTGCCCTGGGCGAAGGCAAAAACGAGATAGGAGTAGTCCTTATGCATGCCCGCTTCGTGGAGGCTCACGATATTGGGATGCGCCAGCGCCGCGACCGAGCGCGCTTCGCGCGGATCGATGCTGCCCGTTGCATAGGGTTGATCGACACCGGCAGGCGTTAACCACTTGATCGCTACCGGGCGTTGACAATCCGGATCAAAGGCCGCAAAGACCTTGCCGTGACGACCGCCGCCGAGGGAGCGGCGAATGATGAGCCGTCCGATTTTAAGTTGCTCGTAACGCGGTTTTGGCGGGGCGTCCATATCCAAGGCCTTCCTTTGCCCTAATGCGGGCGTCTCCCGCGCGGCAAATTGCATTGCACGGCTGGCGGCCGCGTACGATGAACCCTGCCCGGATCATCGTTACTGAAGTATCGGCAGCCGAAGGCGATTCTTGAGCATTGGGACGCCAGCGATATGCCAAACAGGGCGGTCAACCGGTTCTGCGCCGGCGCCGGGCTCGAACCGGGGGCTTACGGCAGGCAGGTGATTTCGTTTGCCGCAGGCTTGCCGGCTGCCCGCTATTGTTGTGCGATGCCCGCGTCCTTGATGACCCGCGCCCAGCGCGCGGTTTCCGCGCGGATAAACTGGGCGAATTCTTCACGGCTGGTGGGTGAGACTTCAACGATCAGGTCTTTCATGCGTTGTTGGATCTCGGGCAGGCGCAGCACGGCGGTGAGATCGGCATGCAGTTTGTCGAGGATGGGCACGGGCGTGCCGGTGGGCGCGCACAGGCCGTACCACGAGCTGGATTCGAAACCGGGCAAGACGGTCTCGTGTACGGTCGGCACCGCGGGCAGTTGAGACAGGCGCGCCGCGCTCATCACCGCGAGCGCTCGCACGCGCGCGCTTTGGATCGCTGTCAGTACGCCCGGCGCCGATTGCACGCTCACCGGTATCTGCCCACCGATGACGTCGGTCAGCGCCTGTGGCGCGCCTTTGTAAGCGACTTGCACGACATCAATCTTTGCCGTGAGCTTGAAATATTCCATCGCCAGTTGTTGCGATGAACCGGCCGCGGAGGTGCCGTAGCTGAGTTTGCCGGGGTTGGCTTTGGCATAGGCGATGAACTCCTTTACCGTGCGCGCCGGCAGCGACGGATGCACCACCAGCACATTCGGGGTTTTTCCGATCAGCGAAATGGGCGCGAAGTCGCGCTGATGGTCGTAAGGCATCTTGGCGTATAACGATTCGGCGATGGCGCTGGAGGCGATATTGCATTGAAACAAGGTGTAGCCATCGGCCGGCGACTTGGCGGCAATGGCCGCGCCCAATGTGCCGCCCGCGCCCGAGCGGTTATCTACGATCACTTGCTGGCCCCATATTTTGCCGAGACGTTCGGTGAGATGGCGCGCGATGATGTCGGGCGAACCTGCGGCGGGGAAGGGCACGAGGTAGCGCACGGATTTGACGGGATAGGTTTGCGCCGAGACGGTCAGCGGAATGTGGCAGGCCAGTGCCATCGGTGCCATCAGCGCGATGTGCAATGCAGGAAAGCGTTGGGAAAGGGCGGGCAGTTTGTCCATGGGTATCGGTATGGTTCAGGTTTCGCGCGGAAATATCGGTCCTACCGTACGGCTGTGCAGTCGTACACTCCAGCCGAGGATCAGCACCTCGGCGAGAAATGCGCAGCCGATGGCCGCGACGCCCACGGCGGCGCCATTCAGGTTTGGCGCAAACAGCGTGACGCTGCCCACGGCGATCACCGTCAGCAGCCGAACCACGGCGCTGGCGGCGATGATTTTCGTTTTACGCATGGCGGACAGGAGGCCGCGGAACAGCGATGAATAGCCCCACACAATGACCACCAGCAGGATCATATACACGCCGGGCGTGGCGTAAGTGGCGAGTTTTTCGGGCAGACCCATAACGCCGTTCAAGATCACGTCACGCATGGGGGTGTAGAAGAGGACGCATACCAGCAGGCAATAGACGATCGTCAGCCGGTGCGCGAAGGTCAGTATCACGCGCATGTCGATGCGGTTTTGTACCAGCGCCTGCGCCGTTTGCGCCAGGTTGCGCAGGGGCGAGGCCACCAGCGATTTCAGCGCGTTGACCACGCCGAAGGCGGCCAGCGCCAGATCGGGATTGGCCAGACGGCCGAGAAAAAAGTTGATGACGAAGGTGACGCCGTTTTCGGTGATCTGCGTCACCATCAGCGGCCATGAAAATATCCACATCTGGCGATACGATGCCTGCTCGCCGCCGTGCGCGGGCAGATCGGCATAAAAGCGCCGGCTGACCCAGTACATGTAGATTGCCTCGACGGTCATGCAACCGACCAGCGACGCCGCGCCCGCCACCGCGCCTTCCATCCAGAACGGCAGCACCATCAGCAACAGCACCTGCGACACGAGTCGCACCATCGTCGAATGCGATATCAGCATAGTGCGCCGGCGCAGCATGCACAGCGCCGTGGCGAGGTTGCGTATCTGGTTGGGGAATATCCACAGTCCCATGACGGCGGCGGACGCCTTCGCCAGGCGCGTGACCTCGGGGCTCGCGCCCATGAGCGTGCCGAACAGCCAGTCGCCGAGCGATGTCAGTGCAACGGTTTCGATAATGACAAAGGGTACCAGCGAGATCAAAAAGTAAAAGCGCGCCACGCGCCAGACCGAACGTTTGTCGGTGACGTACGACATGCCGGCCTGCGTGCTGACGGCGATGATGCCGCTTAACGTGGTGTTGAACGAAAACGCAATGCTGAACGCCGCCAGCGTGGTGGTGGGGTCGCCCAGACGCGCCAGAAACCCATG
This sequence comes from Nitrosomonadales bacterium, assembly GCA_009885185.1. Next base: position 3,337 of record VFLF01000046.1, read on the forward strand.
CACCAGCGCGTGCGACAACTGATGCAGCTCGGTGGTCAGGATCAGCGGCAGGAAAAACAACAGCGCGGTGCGGGCCGTCAGCGGTGAGGGGGCGGACATGGGCTACTTCATATACTCATGTGAGGTGTGACGGAAGCGCCGAGCCAGGCAAAAAGTGAAGGGACGCCTCAGCGTCCCTTGGGGAAAAGTTACTTAAGTAATTGTTTTTATTGGTTATTTTTTGACGTATTTACCGGTGAGTTGCGGCGTCAGGCCTTCGAGCTTCTTGTTCTGCCGATCCAGCCGCGTTTCGCGCGACCAGGTGCGTTTCAGATCGTCACGGATGTTGATAGTCAGCTTGCCGCACTTTTCGACTTCGAGTTCGATCTTGTCGCCGTCCTGAAAGCCCGAGAGGCCGCGATGATTGGTGCCGGTGGCGATGATGTCGCCGGGCTCAAGCGTGTGGATGGAGCTGATCCACTCGATGCAGCGCGGAATCTTGTGCGCCATGTCGTCGGTGTTGAAGTTCTGCTTCACTTCACCGTTTACCTTGAGCGTGATTTGCAGCTTGTGCGGATCGGGGATTTCATCAGCGGTGACGATGAAGGGGCCAATCGGCGCGAAAGTATCGCGTGATTTCATCTGGAAAAACACGTTGCTCGGCGGCGGCAGACCGCGCGCGGAGCCGTCGATAAAGCACATATAGCCGAACACATGCTTCATTGCGTCGGCGGCGGCAACGTTGGTGGCGCGCTTGCCGATGACCAATGCGATTTCGGCCTCGCCCTCGAACAGCGTCGCGGGCACGTCGGGCAGCACCATGGTGTCGCCGTTGCCGATGATGGCGCCGGGGGCTTTGTTAAAGGCGTTGATCGGCGCGGGCGCATCGCGCGTGCCGTCTTCCATGTAGTTCACCGCCATGCAGTCGATGGTGCCGGGGCGCAGCAGCGGCGGGCGTATGCGCACGCTGCTGATCGGCACGCCCTTCCCGCTGGCCGCGGCGGCTTCGAGCTTGGCGCGCCAGTTGTCGAAATCCGCGATCAGGTTGTTGATGAGATCATGCGGGCCGGTGTGCGGGATGGATTGCACCACGGCGCTGACATCCACGACCGTGTCGTTCTGCGCGCCCTTGACGATGCCCAGTTTGAAATCATCGAAATACATTATTTTCATGGTGGTTCCTTTGGTTGAGAGTAGAAATGTGTGCTGTGCCGAACCAATCTACTCCCTCCCTTGCGCGGTTTTTGCGCGGGAGGGTTGGGGAGGGAGCGGCGCTGTGACTGGGCTCGCCCCCATCCCAACCTTCCTCCGCAAGCAGGGGAAGGAGCTTCATTGCTAAAGCAGAAAACGCTACGAACAAATGTATCAAGCCGCCGCTGCCGCACGCACCGGACTGGCAGAAATCAACGCCGTCATCGCGCGCGCATCGGCGAGTTTTTCAAACGCCTGTATTGTGGCATACAGTGGCGCGGCATTGGCGTCGTGAACGATGCCGTGGATGCAGGCGTCGAACTTGGCTTTCATGCGCTCGGTGGACA
>VFLF01000360.1 GCA_009885185.1 Nitrosomonadales bacterium
CAAAGATCAGCCCGGCTCGATCACCGTCATTGCCGAGCGTCTACACCGTGACCGCAGTGCGGTTAAACGTGACGTTGACCAGTTGGCCCAGGTAGGTCTGGTGACCATTGAGACCAAAGTTCTTCCAGGGCATGGCCTTATGAAGGAGGTACGGGCCGCTGCAAACAGTTTCCGCCTTGAAGCAATGGTGAGGTAGAAGCCTTGGCGGGCTTGTGCGACGGTATTGCCAACCGAGCAATGGCTGCGTGCGGTCGAACGGAATACCCAAGCTGCTGTAAGCAGTTGACGGTGGTGGTGCCGCCGGTCAACCGCGCAGCGGGTGGGGTAGCGGCTGGTCTATGAAGTCATTGAGCTTCGCCTGGTGATCGTGGTTATCGCTGTGGGACGGCGTGACCACGATGAAGTGTATTTATTAGCATCCCAAAGACGGGACAAATGACACTCGCACTTGACATCATTACGTTGTCATGCTGACAGTTTCCGGCTCGCACTGCCTTTGGGGGATGGCGTTTCTTGGCGAAGCGATGTAACGCCAGACCCGTGAAAACGAGATCGATTGGGTCACCACCCAGTCGATGCAATCTATCGAATCAACGCAACCCATGTCTATGCAACATGGCATCACGCAAGATGGCGTTGATACGGGTTTGGTAGCCTTTGCCGTTGGATTTCAGCCAGAGCAACACATCGGAATCAATACGCACGGTGGTCACTTGCTTGGTGGGCTTATAAAACGGGTTTTGATGCACCCCTTTCCAGAAAGCATCGCCCAACGGTGCAATGTCGCTGGTGTCAATCTGGTCATCTGGCATCTTGGCCAGCGCCGCCAGTTCATCCCGCTGGGTCGCGGTCAGCGGCGGCAAGTTGCTGGGGTCAAGACTGAATTTAACGGTTTTCTTGCTCATAACGTTTCCTTTCCTTGGGGTCGGCCTTGCGGGCAGAAATAATGCCAATGACCTCAGTGTCATCGTCTTCACTCACAGTGTGGGCCACCAACAGCAGCAGGTGACCTTCCACAATGCCGATGGTCTGCCAGCGTTGCTCGCCGTTTTCTATGCGGTCTTGCGCCATCAATGCAAACGGGTCGGCAAACACGCGGGCGGCCACTTCAAAGCTCACGCCATGCTTTTTAAAGTGCTTGGCTGCAATGGCATCATTCCACTCGAATCGGATTTGCATGGGCTAATGTTAATACAAATTTGTAATAACATCAAATATCCGTCCTTGGGGCATGGCGTTTCTTGGCGCAGCCATGTAACGCCAGACCCGTGAAAACGAGATCGATTGGGTCACCACCCATTCGGGCCTATTGACCCCGTAAACGGCTGCGTGCCAGCACCAGCATCCTGTGGCGTGATGCCCCACGCAGTGAAGCACGGGGGGTGAAGCCTCCAAACCACGTCTGCGAAGCGGACGTATAGGTGCGCCTGGACATTTATGACTCGGGCGGGTGTGGCAGGGGTGTTTTCTCAGGCCGCGGTCGAAGTTGGATCGGGTCAGGCGTACATGAGTTTGCCCGCTGGCTCCGGAATACGACGGCCTAACTTCGCGGCGGTCGATAGCCACTCATCAATGACAACCTCGACATTGCTCACAGCTTCGTGGTAACTCGCACCGTCAGCCATGCATCCAGGCAACTCCGGCACTTCGGCCAGAAAGCAACCATCCTCATCGCTCCAGTAAATCACAATTTCATAACGGCTTTGCATGTTTTCTACCTCGCCAGCTTATATTTCAAAATGATCGCTCTGACTTGCTTTACTTGGTAGGCTTTTGCCTTGTTGCCCAACGGCTGGATATTGACGATTTCTACAACACCTTCCCGTGTGTAAATGAAATGATCGCCTTTGATCCGGACTTCAAAACCCAACTCTTCCAAAGCATATCTCAAGTCTGCAAATCCGATATTGTTGTCGGATGCGCCCCGCATGATGGCAGCGAGGATGTTTTCAATCTTTCCCATAGCCTCCTCTGTTTGTTTAGTCGCTTTTGATGGTACCGCAGCGGCCACAATAAAGGACACAGATTGGCGCCCCACCCATATTCCAGCTGCAGAACACCGACACGTAGGGCCGCCTCGTCTTCGGGTTGGGCACCACTTAGCTGCAATGTTCCACCGGGGCAATTGGGCCAGCACCGACAGCACCGCAGCAGATAGCGGCCATCTGTGGCTTGCCTGTGCATTGGTGGCAGCAGGTGGTGCCTGGGGCATTCGCCTCAATCACATCAGCCGAACAATTCGCTTTGGGAGTCCAGCCGCGCCAGTCTGAGCGTATCGGGATCTGGCATGAAAGCAGATGAGCGCTCAATCGTCCGCATTCAAGTCTGCCATCAAGGCCTCGACGCTGCTGAATTTCTTGCCCTTACCCGTTCCAGCTCTTTGATGGCTTTGCGGGTCGTGGCATTGGGTGCCTTGACCTCAAAAGGCAATCGACGCTCATCCGCCACTCGCAACATCAGCAAGCGAATGGCATCGGAAATAGACAAACCCATGGCCTGCAGCGCTTCTGCAGCACGGTCTTTTGTGTCCGCGTCGATTCTGGCGCGAACGTAGGTATCAGCAATACTCATAAGAAACTCCCGAGAACATGATTGTTGAAATATTGTAGTCTTCATGTGACTACATAGCCAGTGAATTTCCAACACCCCAGGGGCACATGGCGGGCCTTACCTGTTTTGGTCGTCGGGATGTAGCCCCTGAATCGAGAGGTCAATTGAACTTCATCGTGTCGCTGGCCTGAGCTTGCTCCAGAACTGACGGCAATGCCGCCGCCGCCGACTGGGCTGGCCAGGTAGGTGATGTCATCTCTTTGATTTGGATGTCAACTAATACACTAAGTGATACAATTCATTTATGAAGCGAGTATTCAAAACCCGGTACTTCAGCCGCTGGATGCGCAAGACGGAACTGAGCGACAGCGCACTTTGTGCGGCAATAGCTGAGATGGCTCAAGGCTTGATCGACGCTGACCTTGGTGGTGGCGTTGTCAAAAAACGTGTTGGGCTTGCAGGCCGTGGCAAGCGAGGTGGCGCCAGAACACTGCTGGCTACCAACAAGGGCAACCGCTGGTTCTTTGTCTTCGGGTTTGAGAAGAATGACCGGGCCAACATTGGTGCTGATGAGTTGGAGGCTTTGCAGGACCTCGCTCAAGACCTATTGGCCCGCACTGGGCCGCAGCTTGATCTTGCGGTTAATGACCAAACACTTGAGGAGATTTGTCATGCCCACTAAAACGAAGGCCAAGAGTCCTATTTTGGAGGCCGTTCACGAAACAGCCCGTGATCTCCATAGTTTGGGCTTTATTGATCAGCGCAAGATGCGCAAGTTTGATGTCCTGTGCCTGGATCAAATTCCCACGTACGACAGCGAAAAAATCCGCGCCCTAAGGGATCGATTCAAACTTAGTCAGGCCGTTTTGGCTTCGGTGTTGAACACCAGCCTGTCAACCGTTCGTCAGTGGGAGATCGGCGACAAGCACCCCAGCGGCCCGTCGCAGAAACTGTTGAACCTGCTGGAGCGCAAAGGGCTTGAAGCGCTTATTTGAGGCCGCAGGGCCACGTTCCTTCTTCAGTGAATTGCCACCAAGCCTCACCAGCGGCCCAGGCCGGTGATGGCTTGCTCGGTGATGCGTCCGGCGTAACGGACTGCTTTGGTTGAGGGACGGGGGACAGCGCGGCAAATTCCTGCACCTTTTCACACTCAGCCTGCCCCATTTGGCTGCGCGCCTCTGACAGATAGCGCTGCACCAACAGCGGGCCAGCAAACAACTGCGTCCAGCGGCGCAACACGGTTTCATGCTGATGGTCGGCATGGCGTGAACTCTGCAAATCAAAAATGCCAGTTTACCCCCTCAATTGAACTTCATCGTGTCGCCATCGAAGGGCGACGGCAG
>VFLF01000329.1 GCA_009885185.1 Nitrosomonadales bacterium
CACCACCACGCCATTGGGGTCGCGGTATTTCACCTCGTAAAAGCCGTCGCCCTCGACCGCCTCGCCCATCCAGTAGCGGCCGCCTTCGGACTCGATGGCCTTGCGTGTCTCCTTGACATCATCGACCCAGAACCCCATGTGGTGTATGCCGACATAGCCGGTGCCGCGGTCTTCGCCCGCCGCCGCGACTGTTTTGTAATTGAGCAGCGCCAGATTCATCACGCCATCGCTCAAGTACACGCCGCGCGCGTTTTCCCAGTCGGTTTCGCCGACTTTTTTCATGCCGAACACGCGCATATAAAACTCGGCCGCCTTGGCGGGGTCGGGCACCTGCATCGCAATGTGGCGCAGCTTGGCCATGATGTTGCTCCTCGAATAGGGCGAAGGGGATCGCGCGCTACGATTGTGGCCGAAATCCGAATAGTCGCTCAAAGCGTTTGCAAAAAACATCCCACGCATCCGGATTAATCAAACGCGGCGGACGCTCGCCGCCCAGAATGCCCGCCACCTGCGCGGCATTCCACTCGGCCATGTTGATGCGCGAATCATGCGTGATGCCGGCGGTGTGATAGGTCGCAATCACGTTTTTAAATTGCAGCAACGGGTGATCCAGCGGCGGCGGCTCATCGTTCCAGGTATCGATGCCTGCGGCGCCAATGTGACCAGACTTCAACGCATCGGCCAGCGCCAGTTCATCGACAATGCCGCCGCGCGCGGTGTTGATCACCATCGCGCCGGGCTGCATCGCGGCCAGCGCCTTGGCGTCGATCATGCCATGGGTATCCTTGTCGTACGGGCAATGCAGGGTGATAAATCGCGATTCTTTCAGCAGCGTGGCGAAATCCACCTTGGCCGCGCCCTTCGCTGTGCATTGCTCTGCCGTGAGATAGGGGTCGCACGCCAGCACCCGCATTTGCAAGCCCAATCCGCAAATGCGCGCCACGCGCCCGCCCACTTCGCCCAGCCCCACGATACCTACCGTGCGGCCCTTGGCGTTCCAGCCCTTGAAGGCCTCGCGCTTCACGCCGCGTTCGGTGCGCAGCGAACGATCCGTCTGCGGAATATTCTTGGTCAGCGACAGCATCATTCCCACTGCGTGCTCCGCCACCGCATCCGCGTTACCGCCCGACTGATTCACCACCAGCACCCCTGCGGCAGTGCAGGCCGCCACATCCACCGTGTCGTAGCCCGCGCCGCTGGTTGATACCGCGAGCAGATCCGGGCAACGCGCCAGCAACGGCGCCTTGGCCTGATATTCCTCGGGCACCTCCTGCCGCGTGGAAGTAATGCAGTAAGCGTGCGATGCCGACATCGCACCCCAGTTGTCCGCCTGCGGCCCTTTGAAGCTGAGGCGATGCAGGGTGATGTCTTTGATTTTGTCGAGCGAGTCAGCGACGTTCGGGCGCTTGCCGTCATCGAACCAGAAGATGGTTTTGGTGGGTTGGGCGGTATTACCTGCGGGCATTGGGAGTGCCTTATGGAGACGTTTTTGAATCGCTGTGCAGATTGGATTTTGACACAAGAACCGTAACGACCATTGAGCATGTCCCGCGCCGGTCACGCTCCATGTGGCACGCCTCGTCTAATTCACCGAAATAGACTTCACTCGTCCCCCGCATAAATCCGTAGATAAGAAGACCTACCTCCATCCGCCGCAATTGTCGTCCCCGTCAGCATGCGCGATTCGTCCGAAGCGAGAAACACCACGATATTCGCAATGTCGATGGGGTCACCCACCGAAAACGGATACAACTTCTGCACGATCTGGCGTTCTTTTGCGGCGCCGGTGGGCTTTTCGTTCAGCATCCATTCCTTGTTTTGATAGCGCTTCAAATGCCGCTCGGTGCGGATGCTGCCGGGGCCGACGGCGTTGGCGCGGATGTTGTGCTGCACGTATTGCGCAGCGAGTGTTTTGGTGAACGACATGATGCCGCCCTTGGCCGCCGCGTAGGCGGGCCGGTAAAGACCGGTCATGCCGACCATCGATGAAAAATTGATGATGGAACCGCCGCCCGCCCTGATCATGTGCGGGATGCCGTGTTTGCACACCAGAAACGGATGCAGCAAATTGAGCGTGATGGTTTTGTGCCAGATGTCGAGACTCATCTCATGCACCGGCACGTCTTCGAGTACGGAGCCGCCTGCGCAATTGACCAGCACGTCGAGCTTGCCGAATTTTTCGACGGTGGCGTCTATGGCTTGCTTCACGGCGGCCTCCTGCGTGACATCGGCCTGAATAAAAATCACGTCGCCGCCGGCGGCCTTGATGTCCTGCTCGGCGCGCCGCCCCACCGCTTCGTTGATGTCGACGATGGCAACGCCGCGCGCGCCTTCCTTGACGAATTCCAGCGCGCTGCATTTGGCGATGCCGGCGCCGCCGCCGGTAAGGAAGGCTACTTTTCCGCTGAGTCTGGGCATGGGTTGTTCTGTTAAAAAATAGTGTTTAAAAATCGATAGTTACATCACCATTGTCGTTTCCGCGCAGGCGGGAACCCATAACAACGTGCCACTTAAGACGGCTTATAGATTCCCGCCTTCGCGGGAATGACGGTGGTGGTGAGTTACGTTCCCAATGCGATTGCGAAGTTGCTGGCATCGCCCGCGCTAATGGACGCATCACTTGATCTTGATCCCCGCTGCTGCCACCACCTTCGCCCACTTCTGCAAATCGTTCGCCATCGCCGCGCCGAAATCTTCCGGCGTGCCGGTGCGCGGCTCGGCGCCTTCGTTCGACAGCTGCTTGCGCGCGGGGCCATGCAGGTATTCGTTGATCTCTTTGTTGAGCCGCGCCACCACCGGCTGCGGCAGGCCCGCCGGGCCGATCACGCCGTACCAACCGCTCACTTCATAACCCGCGATACCGGCTTCGTGAATCGTCGGAATATCCGGCAGCGCAGTCGCGCGCCGCGCAGTGGTCACCCCCAACGCCACCAGTTTGCCAGAACGCACATGCGCCACCGCCGCCGGGATC
>VFLF01000874.1 GCA_009885185.1 Nitrosomonadales bacterium
AGGCCGTTTCCGTCATCTTCTGCGTCAGTTGCTGCACCGAATCGCAGAATACTTCCACCGAGCTGGCCTTGAACAGCAATTCACTGACGCCCGCGTCGGTGGCCTGCGCTTGCAAGGCCTCGTCGATGAAGCCCGAGGTCACCGCCACTGGCAGGTCGGCGCGGATCTCGCCTACGGCGCGCGCTACATCCAGTCCCGACATTCCCGGCATGTTGTAGTCGGTCAGAACCAGATCGAAGGTATCCGGAGCCGCGCGCAACGCGGCAAGCGCTTCGTTCTGGTCGGTGTGTGCGCTGACGCGAAAGCCGCGCCGCTCGAGCAGGCGCCGGACCAGGAACACCAGCGCGTCATCGTCATCGAGGTAGAGGATATGCTGGCCGCTGCCGAGGATCAGAGCCCGCCTCGGGGTCAAAATACGCTCGTCAGGCTGAGGCGCGGTCTCTGCCTCGGCCAGAGGCAAGTACAGCGTGAAGGTCGATCCCTCGTTGGGCTGGCTTTTCATCACAATCGCCCCTTCATGGATTTGCACGATGCCATGCACCACCGACAAACCGAGCCCGGTGCCCTCACCCGCCGGCTTGGTAGAGAAGAACGGCTCGAAGGCCCTCGCCAACGTGGCGTCGTCCATGCCCGGCCCATTGTCGCTTACCGCAAGCCGCGCGAGCCGCACGATGGGCCCCGGGCGCTTCGCGTCTAACGGATGCAGTGCGGGGTGGGTTGCCAGCAAGGCGGCATCGAGTGTCACCGTGTCCAGCCGTATGTCGATGCGGCCAGATCGCCCATGCATCGCCTGCATGGCGTTGGTGGCCAGATTGATTATCGCTTGCTGGATCAGCGTGGCATCGGCCCGCACCAAAGGCATCTCTGGATCACAGTGAGTTTCCAAGGCGATGCGCGCTGGCAACGTGGCACGCAGCAGGTGCTCCACATCGTCGATGACGGGGGCCAGAGCAATAGTCTTGCGTTCGGTGGGTTGCCGGCGGCTGAAGGCCAGGATCTGCTGCACCAGGTCGCGTGCGCGTCTCCCGGCCTTGTCGATTTCCGCCAGGCTCTCCAGCGCGGCCGGATTGGCTTTGGCGTCCTGGCGCGCCAGTTCAGTGTTGCCAAGAATGGTAGCAATGATGTTGTTGAAGTCGTGGGCAATGCCGCCCGCGAGAGTGCCGATGGCTTCCATCTTCTGTGATTCGCGCAGTTGGGCTTCGAGCGAGGCGCGCGTGGCTTCGGCCTGCTTTTGCGCGGTGATGTCGCGCACGATGCAGGAGACAAAGAGAATCTTTCCGTGCTCGTCCTTCACGCCCGACATGGTTATTTGTACATGGACTGTCGAGCCGTCCTTGCGCCGGCGGATATCTTCGCTTGGGATGGTGAGAGATTCCCCGCGCAATGCCTTCTCGAAGCGCCTCCGTCGTTTGTCGTCAGGTAAGGCGGAAGTCAGCGCGCGAAACGACTGGCCAAGCACTTCCTCTTTGGTCCATCCGAACAAGCGCTCGGCGGCTGCGTTCCAACTTGTAATCGTGTCATCCGGCGCGCGGCTCACGATGGCGTCGTTGCTGCTTTCCACGATGGCCGCGAGTTGGGCTTGCGCCTGCTCTGATTGCTTGCGCTCGGTGATGTCCCGGGTAACGCCGAGCAGGGCGGTAATCTCTCCATGGGTGTCGCGAAGTGGCGTGGCATGCGTCTCTAGGACATGCCGCCCTCCCTTCAGCCCGACAATCTCGAACTCAAGCTTGCCGCGCTCACCTTGCATGACGCGCTGGTGAAGCAGGGCGAAGGCTGCCCGATGATCTTCGGTCACCAAGTCGTTCAGAGAACGACCGCGCACCTGATCCAGCGAGTCGGCCTCGATCATCGCCAAACCCGCCTGGTTCATTTCGAGCAGGCGACCATCAGCCGAGACCACTTTCACGCATTCGGGTTCGTTCTCGATGATTGCATGCAGGCGTTGCTCGCGCTCTTTCAAAGCGGCCTGCGCCTGTTTGAGCGCTGTAATATCTTGCTGAACGACGGAAGCACCCACGATGTTCCCGGCGCCGTCCCGAATGGCAGAATGGCTGGTCAAGACCGAGATCACCCGTCCATCCTTGGTCACGCGCTCGGATTCCCGCACTATAAGGTGGCCATCTAAGAGCGCGGCGTTGTTTTGTTTCAGATTGCGCGGTCTGCCCGGCGGCAGGGCGATTTCAGTCGGCTTGCCTACCGCTTCCGCGGCAGTGTAGCCGAACATGCGTTCCGCCCCAAAGTTCCACGATAGTATGGTGCCCTCGAGGGAGCGGGTAAAGATGGCAACGTTGGTCTGTTCGACGATGGCCGCAAGCTGGGCGCGCTCGGCCTCGGCCTGTTTGCGCCCGGCGATGTCGCGAAAAATAAGTGCAACGCCATTGACGCGTCCCGTTGTATCCCGAATTGGCGCAGCGCTGACTGACACATCGATCATGCGTCCGTCCTTGGCGAGTCTGACCGAGTCGTGAGAGTGCATGCTATAGCTTGCCGTCTGCTCCTGCCCGATCTTTATCTCGTGGCGCAGATGCAATGGCACCAGCAAGCTAATATGGCGCCCTATGACTTCTTTTGCGCTATAGCCGAACAGCGCCGTAGCGCCGGGATTCCAGCTTACTATCTTGCCGTCCGTATCGCGGCTGACGATGGCATCGTTCGAGGCGCCGACTATGGCCGCCAATTGGGCGTGGGCCACGTGGGCCCGTTCCAGCCGTAACACCAGGCCGATCAATAGTCCCATCAGCAACAGCGTGGACAGACCCGCCACCAGCGAGCGGATGCGCCAGCCCGCCAGCGCGTCGTCGCGCGCGATGCCGACCGCGACGTAAAATGGATAGAAAGTCAATGCGTGAAAGCTGTAAATGCGCGTGATGCCATCCACGGAGGCGGTCAGCTCGGTCGTTGCTGACTTGGCGCCGCCTGCCAAAACCGCTCGCACCGGACTGTTTAGCAGCAACGCCGTATTGGGCGGGTCTTTATCCTCCGGCCAGCGCAATACCTTTGTGAAATCGTCGCTGCGGCGGATGACGACGGCGCCGTTGGCGCCGAGATCCAGTGATTTCATCAGTTTCAGGAAGTGCTCAAGCTCGAGCAATACGTAAACGGTGCCGCGAAAGGCACCTTGTTCATCGCGTATCGCCTTGGCGACAGCCACACTTTGCCGGCCCGTGGTGCGGGCGGTGATCACCTCGGAAAACGCCAGATTGACCCGAGCATTGTCGCGCACCGCGCGGAAGTAGCTGCGATCGGCGACCAGAGTGCGCGGCGTGTTCGCGCTATCTGAGGTGTAGAGAATATTGCCGCTGGCGTCAGTAATTCGAACGCCGGCCAGTTCCGCAAAATTGGTGATTTGCAAGTCCAGCATCGCATCCAGTGCGTGGGCATAAAGCGGTACGGCCTGCTGATCCAGCGCGGCATGGGAGACTTCGCGCGCCAGTGTCTGCAAGATGGCGTTTGCGTGACGCAGCGTGACATCCAGACGCGCTTCAAATACTGCGGCATAACCGCGCGTAGCGGCCTCGGTCGAGCGGATGGCCTCGCGATGTCCCGACCAGATCAGGTAAGCCAACAGCAATAGCAATCCAAGCCCGCCCGCGCCCAGCGCCAGCAGCAGTCGGCGTGCATTGATCACTGGCATATTCCTTCAATCCGCGTGTGTATTGCCATCACTTGCGCCTAGCTGTATCCCGAGAGTGGCTCAGGATGATTTCCCCTGCTCTTTTTCCATCTCCGCAAACGCTTCTTTCGCCCAGCGGAAGGCCTCGATGCCCGCTGGCACGCCGGCGTAGCACGCTATCTGCAGCAGCACTTCCTTGATTTCGTCCTTGGTCACACCGTTGCCGAACGAGCGTTTGACGTGCAGCTTGAATTCGTGCTGACGGTTAAATGCCGCCAGCAGGCCGATGTTGAGCAGGCTGCGCGTTTTGTGCGGCAGGCCGGGGCGGCTCCAGATCATGCCCCATGCGGTTTCGGTGGCGTACTCCTGCATCGCCATGCTGAATTCATCGACGTTGTTCATGGATTTGTCGACGTACTCCGCGCCCAGCACTTCGCGGCGGATTTTGATGCCTTTGTTGAACAGTTCGCTGGCCATGATGAGCTCCTTTGGTGTAAGTATATGTTTTTAAATGATATTTTGTATTTTGGGTAGGGCGTGCAATCACCGGCTTGAAAGGAGCCTATGGAACTTGCATGTAGATGCGATTGTCTGGACACTACGAACAACAGGGTGACTGATGAAAATAGTTGCGATTATTCTACTCGCAGTGACGCTTGCCGGCTGTGCATTCGCGCCGGCGAATCACGATAGCGGCGATGCGCCGCGCACCGCGGCCATCGTGCCGTTAAAAGCGCAGCGTCCGTTGATCGGTCTGGCGCTCGGCGCGGGCGGGGCGCGCGGCTTTGCGCATGTGGGCGTGATCAAGGCGCTGGAGGCGGCGGGCATCGAGGCCGATGTGGTGGTGGGCGCGAGTTCGGGCGCGCTGGTGGCGTCGCTTTACGCCGGCGGGATGAACGCACAACGCCTGGAGGCGATGGCGCTTGAACTTGAAGATCATCAGATTTTTGATTTCACCGTGTTCGGACCGGGCATGGTGGAAGGCGCGCGCTTGCAGGATTTTGTCAATCGAACGCTGAACGGGCGGCGGATCGAAGCGCTGGGCAAACCGTTTGCAGCGGTGGCGGCGGAGCGCGAGAGCGGACGAATGGCCGTGTTCAATCGCGGCAACACCGGTATCGCGGTGCGCGCCTCGGCCAGCGTGCCCAAGCTGTTCTGGCCGGTCACTATCAACGGCCAGTCCTATGTCGATGGCGGCGTGGCAAGCCGCGTGCCGGCGGCGCTGGCGCGCGAGATGGGCGCGGACGTGGTGATCGCAGTGGATATTTCGCGCCGTGCTGCCGACGATGCCGATGCCGCGGATGTGGTGATACGCCCGCAAACCGTGCGCTCGCGCATCAATGATTTTCAGCATCGCCAGGCGAATATCGTGGCGGGCGAGGAGGCGGCGAACGCGGCACTCGAGCAGATACGCAGCCGCATCGCCGCCGCCACGGAACGCAAGGCGAAGATGCAGGCCTCGGCGGCGCGTTAGTCGTACGGTTATCGGGCGCGCGTCAACCCCGGACGTTGCGAGCGCAGGATCACGGGAACCTGCGCCGCCGGCACGGGCTTGCCAAACAGGTAACCTTGATATTCTTCGCATTTGAGGCGCGCAAGAAATGCGAGTTGCTCCTTCGTTTCCACGCCTTCGGCGATGGTCTTTAACCCCAGTTGCTTGCTCATGGCAATAATCGCGGAGACGATCGCCGCGTCGTTGGAATCCACGGTGATATCGCGCACGAACGACTGATCGATCTTCAGCTTGTCCACAGGGAAACGCTTGAGGTAACTGAGGCTCGAATAGCCGGTGCCGAAATCGTCGATCGCGAGCATGACGCCCAGGTTACGCAGGCCGGCAAGCGTTTTGACGGCGCTTTCCGAGTTCCGCATGATGCTGCTTTCCGTTATTTCCAGCGCAAGCCAGCGCGAATCGAGGCTGTACTCGGTGAGTATGTCGCTGACCAGTTGCTGCAGGTTGCCGCGGCGGAATTGCGGCGCGGAAATGTTGACGGATACCGGCAGCGGCGAGAATCCCGTCCGCTCCCATGCCTTGCAGTGTTCGCATGTTTTTCGCAATATCCATTCCCCGATGGGTACGATGAGGCCGGTATGTTCGGCAAGCGGTATAAAATCGGCGGGTCCGACGTGCCCAAGTTTGTCGTTGGTCCATCGAATCAGGGCTTCAAAGCCGACGAGTTTACCACTGTCCACCCGCACTTGCGGCTGGAAATAAAGCGCGAATTCACCGCGTTCAACGGCATAGCGCATTTCGACTTCCATGTTTTGCCGCGTCACTGAATGCGCGTTCATGTCCGCACTGTAGAGCTGCCATGAGTTGCGTTCCTGCTTGGCGTGGTACATCGCGATGTCGGCGTTCCTGAGCAGCACTTCATGATCGTCGTCGTCGAACGGATAGACGGTGATGCCGATGCTGGTGGTTGTGAACACCTCGCCAGCCTCGGTTTCGAAGGGACGGTCGAACGCCGCCAGCACCTTGTCCGCGATGGCGGTGATTTCATTGACGTTGTTGATGGCCTCGACCAGGATGGTAAATTCGTCGCCGCCCAGTCGTGCGATGGTGTCGCTCGAGCGCAGGGTGCCAGCGAGCCGTTCCGCGACCTGTTGCAGCAGAATGTCGCCGGCCGCGTGGCCGCGCGTATCATTGATCTCCTTGAACCGGTCCAAATCCAGAAACAGCACGCCGAGCAGTCTGTTGTTGCGTGTCGCGCGCCGCATGGATGCCTCAAGGCGGTCGAGCAGCAGATAGCGGTTGGGCAGCCCGGTCAGCGAATCGTACTGGGCCAGAAACGCGAGGCGTTCCTCGGTCTGGCGGCGCTTGGTGAAATCGAGCAGCATGCCGAGGATCTGGAGAATGTTACCCGCCTCATCCAGCATCGGCACGTACGTTGCCGCAATGGAGTAGTTCCGGCCGCGCAGGGTGAACGATGCTTCCACCGATTGCGTGGCCTTGCTATTACGCGCTTGCTCGAGCGTCGGCAGGTAGGTGCGGGTGACATCCTGCGGAAGCAGGTCTGTATCACGCTTACCGATGATGTCTCTATACGACTTGTCGAGTATCTCCGCGCCGCGCTGGTTGATGAATTTCACCTGCAGCGACGAATCGTAGATAAGGAATACGTCTGGCATGGCGTCGAACGCCGCGCGGAATAATTGCTCGCTTGCCTGGAGGCGCTTGAGCATTTCTTCCAATTTTGAGACATCGCGATGGACGCCGACAATGCCGGTGACCTTGCCGGTCGAGTCGCGTATCGGGGCGTAGCTGCTTTCCACGGCGATGCGCGCGCCGTCCTTGCGGGTGCGCTGCGTTTGCCACCCCACTATGGTTTCGCCGTCGAGGACGCGCTGGCGGTATTGGAGCATTTCAGCACGCAGGTGGTCCGGAATCATCCATCCGGTGCGTCTGCCGATAGCTTCCTTTGCCGAGTAACCGAAGAGTTTCTCGGCACCCGGATTCCAGCTTTTAAATTTGCTATCGAGGCCGGTACGGGTGATGGCGTCGGCTGACGCCTGGACCGCAGCCGCGAGTTGCGAGTGTTCTGCTTCGATTTGCCGCCGACGCGTGACATCCTCGAACGATGCCACCACAGCCACCGGTTGGCGCTCTCCCCGTTCAAAGACCGGTTGTACGCTGACGGACAGCCAGCGCAGTTTGCGCTTGTGCAGCCGTATGCCGACAAGCACGTTCTTCTGGGCTTTCCCCGTGCGCAGGCATTTTCGGACAGGAAAGTCGCGCGGCGGATAGTCCGAATCATCTTCACGGACGGCGCGCCATGCCTTGTCGCTGCGCAGCGCGCGTTCAATTTCGCGTGCGTTCATTCCGAGCGTGGTCACGGCGCTGGTATTGGCGGCGATCACGCGGCCGTCCGCGGCGATCATGACCACGCCTTCGGCCAGCGCGTCAAACAGCTTGTGGTAGCGCTTTTCCGTTAGCGCGGTGGGCGCAGCATTGCGCTTCGTGGCTTTTCTGGCTATTTTGCGAGGGGGCGCTTTTCTTGCACTCATACGAGTGGTATCTTATCCCAGTTTGCCCGGCGGCAAGTGCATGAATAGGACAAGAATCCTATCGCAGTTTACCTACCCGGCTGCAAGTGCCAGAATGGGATAATATGGATTAAGAGGGAGGGCGACGGATGAAATCGTGCCTGCATCGCATGGGTTTCATTATGTTAGGCACTTTAAATATGACCGGGACTTTGTGATTATGGCTGTGATCAAGCGCGCCTTGGTGGTTGATGATATTGCATCAAACCGCATGATTGCGGAGGCTGCTCTGAAAAAGCTCGGATGGTCGGTACTGACCGCAGCCGATGGCCAGGAGGCGCTGGCCGTGCTGGAAAAAACGCACTGTGACCTGGTGTTGCTGGATATCAGCATGCCGGGCATGAGCGGCGTGGAAGTCTGTCAGCACATACGCTCCGACGCCGCCCATGCCGATGTGCCCGTGATCGCCTATACGGCGCACGCGCAGCCCGAAGACCGCGACAAATTCATTGCCAGCGGCTTCAACGAAGTATTGATCAAGCCTCTGAATCTCGAAAAGCTGTCCAGCATCATTTCGCATGTAATGCAACACAATTGATCAGCCGACGGCGCGGAGGGTGCGCCGGGTTGGTACTCGCCTGCGGTCCCAGTGGGCGATGGCCCGGTGCCAGAGATCGGGCAGTGGGGCTAATGCTGCGACTGCCAGTTCATCCGCAGCGGTTTGTCCGAGAAATCGTAATGCACGGATGATTTCACGCGCGGGCTGTTGCGTGTCGATGGCACGGGCCAGCGTTTGCTTGGAAAGTTTTTCGCCGCGCTCGTTGACCGCCACCGGCAGGTGCGCGTAGCGCGGGGTGGGCAGGCCGAGTCGTTGTTGCAGGTAAATCTGCCGCGGCGTGGAGTCGAGCAAATCCGCTCCGCGAACGATATCGGTGATCCCTTGTTCGGCGTCATCGACTACTACAGCCATTTGATAGGCAAACAAGCCGTCGGCGCGATGCACTACGAAGTCACCGGTGTCGCGTTCGATAGTCTGCGTGATCCTGCCTTGAATGGCGTCGTCAAATGCAATGGGCGTGTTATTCGTGAGTACTCGCGTGGCTCGCGCTTCGCGGCCTGCTGGCAAGCCATGGCGGCACGTGCCCGGATAAACAACCCCCTCGATGCCGTGCAACGCGGAGTCGGCAATCTCGCGCCGCGTGCAGCAGCACGGGTAGAGCATGCCGCGCGTGCGCAGTTTTGCCAGCGCGGCGTGGTAGGCATCGTTGCGCGTGCTTTGCATCATCACGGCTTCATCCCACTGCATACCCAGCAGTTCCAGCGTGCGCAGGATGTTGTCCGCCGCGC
>VFLF01000548.1 GCA_009885185.1 Nitrosomonadales bacterium
CGCGCATCGTCAAAGACGCCGCCAACGCGAAAAGCGTGGTGTTGATTACGCGCGACACCGATGTCGCGCAAGCCGCTGCTATTGATCTGAAAGAGGCGGGCATCACCGACGTGAAGTTGCTCGAAGGCGGCCTCGCCGCGTGGACCGGCGCGGGCTACACGCTCGAAGCGTCGCCCGGCACGCCGCCGGATAGCGATTGCACCGACTATCTGTTTTTCGTGCATGACCGTCACGCCGGCAATCGCGAGGCGATGAAGCAATATCTGGCGTGGGAAACCGGCCTCATCAAACAATTGGACGAGCAGGACAAAACCAGTTTCAAGGTCGGTGCGCCAGCACCTACGTAGTCACAAAATATTGTTTAAAAAAATATTTATAACAAAAAATCACTGCACATCCCACTCGTCATTCCGGCGCAAGCCGGAATGACGATACTGCTGTTTGGCCTATGCGGCGCCGTCTTAACCGTTACATTTTTGGAATTTTCGCTTCCCTGATCACCTGCGCCCAGCGCGCAATCTCGGCACGTATAAACTTGTCGAATTCTTCGCGGGTGGTCGGTTCGGGAGGCATCCCCAGTTCGTTTAGACGCCGCTCGATTTCAGGGATGCGCATAACCGCGTGAATGTCTGCATTCAGCTTATCGAGCAACGCCACGGGTGTCCCGGCCGGTGCGCACACGCCGTACCACGAGTTGACCTCAAAGTCGGGTACACCGGATTCCTGCATCGTCGGCACGTTCGGCAACAGTGGCTGCCGCTTTGCACTGGCAACCGCCAGCGCACGCAACTGTCCGGCCTGAACCGGTGCCACGAGGAACGGAATGTTCGTAATATTGATCGGAAGTTGTCCTGCAATGACATCGCTCGTCGCCTGCGCCGCGTTTTTGTAACCAATGTGCACGATGTTGAATTTCAATCGCAACTTGAGCAACTCCATCGTCAGGTGCGGTGACGTGCCGGGCGTGCTAGCGGTATAACTCAGCTTACCGGGGTTCGCCTTTGCATACGCCACCAGATCCTTGATCGATTTGAACGGCACCGATGGGTGTACGGCAATAACGTTAGGCGGCATGCCAATACGAGTAATCGGCGCAAAATCGCTGTGCTGGTACGAGATGTTATCCACCAGCGACAGGGAAATGGCATTCGGCGCGATATTGCAATGGAGCAGGGTATACCCGTCTGGCGGCGCCTTCGCGACAAATGCCGCGCCTATCGTACCGGAGGCGCCTCCCCGGTTGTCGACGATGACTTGCTGGCCCCACATTCTTGTCAGCCGGTCGGCAATCAAACGGCCGACGATGTCGTTGCCGGTACCTGCCACGAACGGAACGACGTAGCGGACCGGTTTGGTTGGAAAGGCCTGCCCTGGACCTGTCGAAGGGGTTTGCGCCAACGAGGCCGCAGCGCACAGCCCAACCGCCGCTGCCATTGAATACCTCAGCGCACGTCTTGCTTTGAGCACACCGCGCATCACGCACCTCCGTAAAAAGGTACTGCAACGATGGAAAGTCTGTATGTGGCAACCCAAGCCAGTAAAGCCACGCATTCGCGGACGATTATGGCACCAACAATTTCCCGCGTCCACGTGACTGCCATCCCTTACGCGATAGCGGATTCACGGCGCCCTCCACTCCCGGCAACCTGACGTTATACTTGTTCTTTACTCTGACGATGGCCACTTCAAATGCTGACTTCTACCCACTGGGGCGTATACGATGTTGCCGTTAAAGACGGCGTTATCACCGGCGTCACGCCCTTCAACCGCGATCCTGACCCTTCGCCCATCGGCCACTCGCTGCCCGGTGCGGTGCAGGGCCCACTGCGCGTGCGGCATCCGGCAGTGCGTAAACGTTATCTCGAAGGCGGCGCGGGCACAGCACGTCACCTGCGTGGCGCAGAACCTTTCGTCAATGTCAGCTGGAATGAAGCCCTGGATCTCGTCGCGGCGGAATTGAAACGTGTCACCACGACATTCGGCAACGACGCGATCTTCGCCGGCTCCTACGGCTGGTCCAGCGCCGGTCGCTTTCATCATGCGCAAAGCCAGTTACATCGTTTTATGAATTGCATCGGCGGCTATGTCGCGCACTTGGGCACGTATAGCCTCGGCGCGGCGCGCACGCTGCTACCGCGTATTCTGATGGACATGGACGTGATGCGCTCACAGCAAACCGCGTGGGTATCGCTGGAGCAGCACTGCGAGTTGCTTGTTGCATTCGGTGGCGTGCCGTCGAAAAACGCGCAGGTCAACTCCGGTGGCATCAGCCAGCATGAAGTGCGCCCGATGTTAAAGCGCCTCGGCGCGGCTGGCGTGAAATTCGTCAATGTGTCTCCACTACGCGAAGACATGGATGCCGCGCCAGGTGCAGAGTGGATACCCGTGCGCCCGAATACCGACACGGCGTTCATGCTCGGTCTCGCGCACACCATCATCGCCGACGACAAACACGACCAAGCGTTCCTCGCGCGTTACTGCACCGACTTCGAGCCGTTCCGCAAATACGTGATGGGCGAATCCGACGGTGTTGAAAAGTCCGCCGCGTGGGCCGCTACAATCTGCGATGTGCCCGCCGGCACCATCACCACGCTCGCACGCCGCATGACGCAAAGCCGCACCATGATTAACGTCGCGTGGGCGCTGCAACGCGGCGATCACGGCGAACAACCTTATTGGATGGGCATCACCCTCGCCTGCCTGCTCGGACAAATCGGCACGCCCGGCGGCGGCTTCGCACTTGCGTATGGGCCGGTGGGTATTGAGGGCGCTAACGCACGGCCCTTCTCCGGCGCGGTATTGCCGCAGGGGCAAAACAGCGTGAAGACGCCGATTCCGGTCGCGCGTATCACCGACATGCTCGAGAACCCTGGTGGCCAATACGATTTCGACGGCACCGTTTGCACTTACCCCGACATCCGCCTGATTTACTGGGCGGGCGGCAATCCGTTTCATCATCATCAGGATTTGAATCGCATGGTGCGCGCATGGCGCAGCAAACCCGAAACCATCATCGTCAACGAACAATACTGGAACCCGAACGCCAAGTTCGCCGATATCGTGCTGCCCGCGACCACCATGCTGGAGCGCGACGACATCGGCTCGTCCAGTCGCGATCGCTTCATCATCGCAATGAAGCGCGCGATTGATCCGGTGGCGGAATCACGCAACGACTACGACATTTTTACCGGATTATCCGAGCGTCTCGGCGTCAAGGAAACATTCACCGAAGGCCGCAACGAAGCCGCATGGCTGCGCCACCTCTACGACGCGTCCGCCGTGCGCGCGCGCCTGTTTAACATCGAGCTGCCTTCCTTCGAGGCGTTCTGGTCCGAAGGCATGCTCGAAGTACCCGCGCCGCTGGAGCCGCCGGTGATGCTGCGCCGGTTTCGCGAAGACCCGGTGGCGCACAAGCTGCCTACGCCGTCGGGCAAAATCGAAATCACCTCGCCCACCATCGCCTCGTTCAACTACGACGATTGCCCCGGCCACCCGGCGTGGTTTGCGCCCGCCGAATGGCTGGGCAGCACGCTGGCAAAAAAATATCCGCTGCATTTGATGTCGCACCAGCCCGCGACCAAGTTGCACAGCCAGTACGATCACGGCAGCGTCAGC
>VFLF01000500.1 GCA_009885185.1 Nitrosomonadales bacterium
CAGCTCCTCGATGGTCTTGTCGATGCCGCGGTGCTCGCCCCAGCGCACGTCCACGCCCGGCGTGATGCGCTTGGCCATCGGAAAGTGGTTGAACCATTCCACGAACATCGTCATCTTCACACCGGGCTTGAACACCACATACGCCTCGTTGGTGCCCGGCCATGCCGTGACCCACTGCACCGCATTGCCCGCGCGATGATCAGTCATCACCAGCAGGTGATCGCAGCCGTGTTTGGCCATCAAGTCGCCGAGTGCGGCGTAACGGCGAGCGTATTCCGCGTCCGAAAAGCGCGGATATTCCTGATCGAGAATGGCCTGAAGGCGGGGTTCGAGGCTAAGCATCATGGGAGTCTGCTACCCAAAAACTTCACCGCGCCCCAAACGTCTCATCAAACACCGGGTAGTTGCAGGTGGCGCCGAACTTGCCCGTGTGCATCGCCGGCTTCACCCACGACGGGTTCAATTCCTTAAGTGATTTCACGCCCATCAGCCCCAGCGTGGTGTGAATTTCCTGCGCCAGCAATTCAAACATGCGCACGATGCCCTGCTCGCCGCCGGCGGCTAACGCCCAACCTTGCAGCTTGCCCACGCCCACGGCGCGCGCGCCCAGCGCAATGGCCTTCACCACGTCGGTACCGCGCGTGACGCCGCCGTCCCACAGCACTTCGGCCTTGCCGTTCACTGCATCGACCACTTCGGGCAGGGTTTCGATGGTGCCCAAGCCGTGATCAAGCTGGCGGCCGCCGTGGTTCGACACATACACCACGTCCGCGCCAATCTGCACCGCGAGTTTGGCGTCTTCGGCGGTCGCGATGCCTTTCAGAATCAGCGGCAGCTTGGTGTGCTGCTTGATCCACGCGCAATCGTCCCACGTCAGGCTCGCCTGGTGGCGCGGATCGCCCGAATCGGCGCGCTGCAAATAGCCGCTGATAATGTCGCGCTCGCGCCGGCTGTAATAGGCGCGATCCACCGTCACGCAAATCGCGCGATAGCCCGAAGCCTTGGCGCGATCCAGAAAGCCGCGCATCCACGCGCGGTCGCTGCGCACATACAACTGAAACAGCAGCGGATGATCGACACTCTTTGCGACTTCTTCAATGCTGGGCTTGGCCGCCGTGCTGATAAACGCGGTGGTGCCTGCAGCCACTGCGCCACGCGCCACCGCCACCGCGCCCGCCGGATCGGCGATCTGCAAAAAATTGCCCACCGGCGCGATGAACACCGGCAGCTTTAGTTTTTCGCCCAGCAGCGTGGTGGTCATGTCGATTTTGCTGACATCCACCAGCACGCGCTGGCGCAGCGCCAGACAGTCCAGCGCCATGCGGTTACGCCGCAGCGTGGTTTCGGAATCCGAACCGCCGCACAAGGTGTCCCACTGAAAACGTGATAGATTCTGCCGCGCGTGCATCACCATCTCTTGCAGCGTATTGAAGGTGCGCGCGTGATCTTCGCGGCTAGCTTCGCGGGTGAGTTCGACTTCTTTCTTCTTGCCTGCGTTTTTGGCTTTGGCCATGATTAAATTGTTCCAGTGAATTAGATTCCAACACCCTTGAGCGCATTGGGCATGTACCGCTCCCCCGCGCCCGCGCCTATCGCGAACACCTCGCTCAAGCGCGCGATATCCTTGGCATTGACAACCAGGTCCACCGCCGCCACATTCTGCTCGACATTTTTTGCATTATTCGTGCCGGGTATCGGCACGATGCCTTCCCACTGTGCCAGTATCCACGCCAGCGCAAGCTGTGCGGGGCTGGCATCGTAGCGTTTCGCCATCACTTCGAGTTCAGCCACCAGTTCGACGTTGCGCGCCAGATTCTCCGGCAAAAACCGCGGATGCTTGCGGCGGCGATCGGTTTCGGGAATATCGTCTACCGATTTAATTTTGCCGGTCAGCATCCCGCGGCCCAGCGGCGCATAGCCGATATAGCCCACGCCCAGGTCTTTGCAGGCGGGAATAATGTCTTTCTCGGATTCGCGAAACCACAGCGAGTATTCGGTTTGCAGTGCGGTCAGCGGATGCTCGGCATGCGCGCGGCACAGCGTCTTCGCGCTCGCCTCGCACAGCCCGATGAAACGCACCTTACCGCGCGAGATCAGCTCGCTCATTGCGCCCACGGTGTCCTCGATCGGCACGGCAGGGTCCACGCGGTGCAAAAAATAAATATCGATGACATCCAGCCCCATGCGCTGCAAGCTGTCGTCGCAGCACTTATGCACGTACTCGGGACGGCCATTGGTGGCCTTCTTGCCGTCCGGCAGATCGATGTTGCCGAACTTGGTGGCTATCATCACATCGTTGCGGCGGCCTTTGAGCGCGCGCGACAGCAGCACTTCGTGGCGCGTGCCCCAATACGCATCGGAGCTGTCGAAAAAATTCACCCCGAGATCGAGCGCGCGATGTATCGCCGCGTTGAAATCATCCACCTGCGGCGTGTCAAATTTGATGGCGGCGGCGCCGCGCCCCATGCTGACGGCAGACACCTGCGGGCCGTTGCGGCCCAGTCGTCGGTATTTCATAAGTATTTGTTTTTAAACAGTTTTTTAAATTACTGCTACGCCCTGTATTTCGATCAGCATGCCGGGCCGCGCAAAATGCGCGATCGTCAGCAATGCGCTGGCGGGATATTTTCCGTCTTTGAAAAACTCATTGCGGATTTTGACGAAGGCATCGCCGTGACGCGGATCGTTGATGAACACCGTCATCGTCACCAGATTGGCGAGTGATCCGCCCGCGCGGCGCAACGTGTTGTCGATGGCGTTAAAAATCGTGCGCGTCTGCGCATCGAAGTTGCCGGAAATATCCTTGCCGCTTTCATCCGCGGTGGCCGTTTGCCCCGCGAGCCAAACGGTTTTTCCACCCTCGGTCATCACCGCAGGCGAAAACGCACGGCTTTTCTGGAACGCCGTGCCTTCAAGATGTTCGATTTTTGCGGCCATGGCGATTACAGTCCGTCACCCACATCCACATTTTCGGATTTTAATTCGACGCCCGACGCCTTCGCCTGCAACAGCAGCAACTGCGAAAAATCCTGATCGTAGCCGTGGCCGATCAATGTCTGCACCTGATCGCGCGCGGCGGAGGTGGTCGGCATCGGCACGCCGTTCGCACGCCCCGCTGCAAGTCCCAGATCAATGTCCTTTAACAGCAACTGCGGTGTAAACGTCACATGAAAATCCAGATTCGACAGCGCCGGCGTTTTGTACGCCGTGAACATCGACCCCATCACGCTCTTGTTCAAAAAATCCAGGAACGCATGTCGCGGCATGCCCGCCTTTTCGGCCAGCACCGTGATCTCGCACAGATTCTGGATCACCACGCCGAGCATCACGTTATGGCAAATCTTGGCGATGCGCGACAGTTCGCCCTCGCCCACATACGACGA
>VFLF01000055.1 GCA_009885185.1 Nitrosomonadales bacterium
GCAGGCGGGGCAGGCTGCGCGGGAGTTAAAGGCGGAGGCCTCTGTGCTTTTTTACTTGGGTCTGATTCCGCCTCTGGTTCGGGAGTAGGCGAAGAAAGTAAGGTCTGACACGGGATCTCTTTGTGCGCGCAACGTTATTTTATCGCCTCGCGCACAATGCCATCCAACAGGGCATCGACTGCGCGCAGCGCTTTGACCGATGACGGCGAGCCATGCATGCTGGTCTTGCGATAGGAGACATAGACCGCGCCTTGTTCCTTGGGGAGCGTATAGATCGCTATGGCGTACGGGCAATAGACGATGTTGTGCGGGTCTGCCTCCACGGTATCGCGCGAAACGCGCGCGCTGCAAAATTCGACCATCTCGGCCTTGCCGTAAACAGGCGTGGCGCGGCCAATATCCTTGCCGGTGCGTTCCAGCATGTCGCCGATGCGCGCGGTGTAATTGAGTACGAGACCGCGGTTCTCAATCGCCATCACCATCCGCTCCTTGACTGCGTCAAATGATCCTTTGACGGTGTACAGGGCAACGTCCGGCTGCGCCGCGCCGGCCTTCCAGGGCGCGAGGCAGATGACCAACAGGATGATGCGCATTAACGAAATGAACATGGCGTCTCCTTTACGAGAAATAGCGGGTGTCATGCGCCATTGACAGAGGTGCTTGCCGAACGCCCTGCGAAATGGGTTCGTTAAACGCTCTATACTTTCCGCATGATAACTACGCACACGAAATATATACTCGCATGACCACATGCCGGCTTGATTCAGATCAACCGCATAGCCTGTAATCCACGCATTAATTTTTTCGCGGATTGGGGTATGGAAAAGCGCAGCGGAAACGAAACGGGGCGTCAAGCGCCCCGTTTCGTTGCAATGAAAGAGAAATTACTGTGTGGCGATGGGCGTCGAAATATGCACGAGACGCTCCTGTTGTGCGACCAATGGCACAGCGGCGACTGGTTGCTGCGCCGTCCGGGATGCATCTTCGCGCGCGGGCGTCCAGTTGGTAGCACGGGTCGTGGTGATGGTGTTGATCATGTGCCTCGGCGTACCCGCAGGGGCTGCGTCTGCCGCCATGTGTCCCGGCATGGTTTCGGTGCGCGGTTTTATCTTGATGTCGCCATCGTCGTCTTTATCCGGCGGCGGCGATCCGTCGTGCACCAGGTTACGGCGGCGCTGCAAATACGCGTCGCGCAGGAATTCATACGGATCCAGCGCGGCGGCATCCAAAATCTTCGAGGTGTCGAGCAAATCCGCACGATTGCTGACCATCCGCACGCCCCACAACACATTGCGCGCGCGCATGGAATGCACGTAGGTGATCGGATCGGTCCGGTGATCGACGAATCGGCCTGCGGCGTCACGCAGGTTACTCGGCCCAAGGAGAGGAATGACAAGGTAAGCGCCGTCGCCGACTCCCCAATGCCCCAGCGTTTGGCCGAAATCCTCGTTATGCTTTTCCAGGCCGAATTCGGTGGCGATGTCCATGAAGCCGAGTACACCGATGGTGGAGTTGACTACGACGCGCCCCAGATCGGACACCGCACTGACTATCTTGCCTTGCAACAGGTTATTCAGCGCGATCAGCACATCGTTGATGTTGGCGAAAAAATTACTGATGCCGGTGCGCGCGAACGAGGGCAGCACCGCGCGATATCCTTCGGCCAGCGGTTTGAAAAGCGCTTGATCGACGCCATCATTGAAGCTGTAGACCGCGCGGTTCATGGGTTCCAGCGGATCTCGCGGGTTGGTCGTTGCGCAACCGCCAAGAAAAGACAGCGAGAGCACCAGCCCAACAACTGCAAATCGGACGCGGCTCGACAATGTGGACATGAAGCTTTACCCGTTATGTGTTTATTATTCATACCATTATAGCAATAGGTACCCCGGCTCGAAAGGCAGTAATACCGATTGCGAATACCCTCTTTTGGGTGTGTGTGTTTTTTGCCAAACCATCGGCGATTCGGGTGCGCAACTTGTTTTATTATATAAGTATCTGTTTTTAAATGTATTTTTAAAAATCTCACCCCCTGACTCCAGCGCCTTTGGTAAAATCGCAGGGTTGCGCGGTTGCTTATTGAAGGTTGGCTAAACCGACCGCGCAGACTTCCACCACGTTCCCGTTACCCTGAAAATCCGAGGCCGCCATCATGTTAGACAAAGTGAAACCCACCGTGCAGTTGAAAGACATGAGCTTGTTCCGCCAGCAGTGCTACATCAACGGCGCTTGGGTGGACGCCGACGATAAATCCACGCTGACGGTGTACAACCCGGCGGATGGCTCGCTGGTGGGCACGGTGCCGAAAATGGGCGCGGCGGAAACAAAACGCGCGATTGAAACCGCGCATGAAGCCTTCAAGCTCTGGCGCGCGAAAACCGCCAAAGAGCGCGCGGCGATGCTGCGCAAATGGTTTGAGCTGATGGTCGCCAACACCGAAGACCTCGCGGTGCTGATGACACTGGAGCAAGGCAAGCCGCTCGCCGAATCGCGCGGTGAAATCGGCTATGGCGCGTCGTTCATCGAGTGGTTTTCAGAAGAAGCCAAGCGCGTTTATGGCGA
>VFLF01000793.1 GCA_009885185.1 Nitrosomonadales bacterium
CGTCGGCGGCGCCGGCGGCACGACCGGCACCACCCGGGTCGCGCGCGCCGCGCCCGACGGCTACACGCTGGGCATGGCCACCAACGGCAC
The DNA here is from genome assembly GCA_009885185.1 of Nitrosomonadales bacterium. The sequence continues at coordinate 91 of VFLF01000793.1, forward strand.
GCACGGCATCAACGCCAGCCTGTATGCAAAGTTGCCGTTCGATACGGTGAAGGATTTTGCGCCGGTGACGCGCATCGGTCTCGCCCCGTACGTGCTGATCGCGCATCCGTCGCTGCCCGCGCGCGGCGTGAAGGAACTGATTGCGCTGGCGCGCGCACGCCCCGGCGAAATCACCTGGTCGTGCGGTGGCAGCCCGTCGCAACTGGCGGCGGAGTTGTTCAAGAAAACCGCCGGCATCAACGTGATCGTGGTGCCCTACAAAGGCAACGCGCCCGCGGTAACGGCCACCATCAGCGGCGAAGTGTCGCTGTCGTTCGGCAACGTCGCGCAATCCGTGCCGCAGATCAAGGCGGGCCGCCTGCGCGCGCTGGGCGTGGGCAGCCTGCAACGCTCGCCGGTATTGCCCGACGTGCCCACGGTCGCGGAGACCGGCTTGCCGGGATTTGAAGCGGGCGCATGGTACGGCGTGCTCGCCCCGGCGGCGACACCGCGCGCCATCGTCGACCGGCTCAACGGCGAACTGGTGCGGATACTGAAACTGCCGGAGGTGAATCAACGCCTGCGCGGCGAGGCCTACGACGTGATCGCCGACACGCCCGATCAATTCGCGGCGGCGATCCGCGCCGAAATCGCCAAATGGGCGCCCATCGTTAAGCAGGCGGGGCTGCGCGCGGAATAAGGCGCGGCGTCATTCCCCTGCTTGCCCCCAAACCGGGGCAGGTCTACAGTGCCATTTCTTGATACGGGAGGCCGGGATGGACACCATCCACAATCAGCAGATCGGCATACACCCGCTGACCGGCGGGCTAGGCGCGGAGTTGAGCGGTGTTGATCTTGCGCGCGAGATGGACGAGCACACCTTCAACACCGTGCATGGCGCGGCGCTCGACCACGGTGTGATTTTTTTTCGCGATCAATCCATCACGCCCGATCAGCAAATGGCCTACGCGCGGCGCTGGGGCAAGGTGCACCTGCATCCGTACATGCCCTGTTTGCAGGATCATCCGGGCATCATCGAGATCGTCAAAAAGGAAACCGACACCACGGTGTTCGGCGCGAAGTGGCACACCGACCAGATGTTCACGCCCACCCCCGCGCGTTACACCATCCTTTACGCAAAGCAGGTACCGCCGGTGGGCGGCGATACGATGTTCGCCAATCTCACCATGGCCTACGACACGCTGTCGGACGGCATGAAAGCGGCGATCGCGAACCTGCGCACCTACAACATCTACGACAAGAAAAAGAAACGTCCTGCCGCGATGACGCCCACTGACATCGATACCCCCGCCGAACCGTGCGAACACCCGCTGGTACGAGTGCACCCCGAAACCGGGCGCAAGGCGCTCTATCTGTGCCACATCGGCATCACGCAAAAAATCATCGGCATGAGCGAGGAAGAGTCACGCCCGCTGCTGCTCTACCTCATGCAACACGCGACGCAACCCGAGTTCACCTGCCGCTTTCGATGGCAGGTGGGTTCCATGGCCATGTGGGACAACCGCCGCGCACTGCACTATCCGGTGAATGATTATTACGGACACCGAAGGGTGATGCACCGGATTACGATCGAGGGCGAAAGCACGTATTAAAATTGCGGCCGCGAGTTTTGATAGGCGCTTTGCTTCACGGAGTGCATTGCCTTGCTGTTTTTGGACGAGTGCCGCTGGTGCGCGGCAATCCTGCAGCCAGTTTTTCACGAGCGCAGGATCGGCAACTGCCGACAGCGGATTTCTTGCGAGCATGACATTGGAGGGAAATCAATGACCGTTGACCGTAAAGATGTCTGGGCCGCGGGCAATCTCTACGAGCCCTATGTGGGCCGTTGGAGCCGGCTGGTGGCTAAGGAATTTATCGGGTGGCTGAACGCAGGCTCCCATAAGGATTGGGTGGATGTAGGTTGCGGAACCGGGGCTTTAACCGATGTCATTCTGCAGAACGCGCAGCCGCGCAGTGTCAAAGGCATCGACCCGTCTGCCGGATTTGTCGAATTTGCGAAAGTGCTTGTACGCCACGGCGCGGCTACTTTTGAAGTGGGTGATGCCCAATCCCTGCCGATGGCTGCAAATACGCTGGATGCCGCGGTCGCCGCGCTGGTACTCAATTTCGTGCCGCAGCCGGCGCACGCCATAGCGGAAATGGCGCGCGTGGCGCGTCCCGGTGGAATAGTTGCCGCCTATGTCTGGGACTACGCCGGAAAGATGGAACTGATGCGCTATTTCTGGGATGCGGCAGTCGAGCTGGATAACGCAGCAATTGAGCTTGATGAAGGCCGTCGCTTCCCGCTTTGCCAACCCGCGCGGTTGACGGCGTTGTTCACCGAGGCCGGATTGTATGATGTCCAGACGCGCGCCATCGATGTGCCCACCCGGTTCCGGGACTTCAGCGATTACTGGACGCCCTTTCTCAGCGGCCAAGCACCTGCGCCGGGGTATGCCATGTCGCTGAGCGAAGAGCGGCGCGCCGCGCTGCGTGATCGTATCCGCGCCCAATTGCCAATCGCGCAGGACGGTTCCATCAACCTCACCGCGCGCGCCTGGGCTGTGCAAGGACGAACACCATCGTAGTAGGCGATGCCTGTGCGCAACCATGCATCCGGCGGTGATTTTCTTGTGAAGGGGGTTTCACGGTGCTCGCCACGCTGTTGACCGTAGCCTTGCTTCATTGGCTCGCACTCATTACACCGGGCGCGAACGTCATGCTCATTTCACAACTTGCCGCGAGCGGGCATCGCAGGAGCGCCTGTCATGCAGCCATCGGCATCAGCGTGGTCGCGGTTGCGTGGGCATTGCTGGCGATACTGGGCGTGAATGCGTTATTCGTCGCGCATTCGCAGCTTCGGATGTTGGTGCAAATCGCGGGCGGCGGCTATCTCTGTTATGTCGCGCTCAGGTTGTGGCGCGCCGGTGTGCCGGCAGGCGACGCGCAATCGGCGCAAATCACGCCGTGGATATCGTTCCGCCTCGGTGTCATTACCAATATCACAAATCCGAAAACAGCGCTTTTTTTCGGTAGCGTATTTGCCACCGCATTACCTGCCGATCCTGCGCGGCCTCTGCTTGCCGCTGCGGTGGCGGTGGTTTTCGTGAACGCGCTGGCATGGCACCTATTTCTCGCCGTGGCATTTTCGCATCCTCGTGTTCAAGCCGGCTATGACAGGCAACGCAGGCTGCTGAACCGGGTAGCCTCCTGCGTCATTGGCGCGTATGGTCTGAGGCTGCTTGCGGTTACCGCCGACGAGGCGCGTGTGCGCTGACGTTTTCATTGGGCGCACTCAGTCGATCTTCGCCCCTGAATCGCGAATCACTTTCGCCCACTTGCCGAGGTCGGTCTTGAGAAACGCCGCGAATTGATCGGGCGTGTTGTGCAGCGGCTCCGCGCCGAGCGTGGCCCAGCGTTCTTTGATGTCGGGCAGTTGCACGATTTTGCTGATGTCCGCGTGCAGCCGGTTGATCGTCGTCGCGGGCGTTCCCGCGGGTGCAAGCATGCCGTACCACACGGCAATTTCGTAACCGGGAAATCCGGATTCGGCAATCGTCGGCAAATCGGGCGCGGCGGGCGTGCGCGTGGCGCCGGTGGCGCCGAGTGCGCGCAGCTTGCCTGCCTTGACCTGCGGCAGCGCGATGGGCGCGCCGGGGAACATGATGGAGATTTGCCCGCCGAGTAAATCGCTGAAGGCATTGGTGACGCCCTTGTACGGCACATGCACGAGCTTGACGCCGGCACTGGCGTTGAACATTTCGCCCGCGAGATGCAGCACGCTACCGTTGCCGGCAGAGCCGTAGTGGATCTGCCCCGGCCGGGACTTGGCGAACACGGCGAGTTCTTTCGCCGACTTGACCGGCAGCGAGGGATGCACCACCAGTATCAGCGGCGACGATCCGATCAGCGTGATCGGCGCAAAATCACGGATGGCATCGTACGGCAGCTTGGGATAAAGACCGGGGTTGATGGTCAGCGTACTGGCCGTGGCGAGCAGCGTGTAGCCGTCGGCGGGCGCGCGGGCGACGAATTCGCTGCCCACGTTGGTGTTAGCACCCGGCCGATTATCGACGATGACGGATTGACCAATGCTATCGGCCAGCTTTTGACCGACCGCGCGCGCCAGCACGTCGCCGGGACCGCCGGCGGCAAGCGGGACGACGATGCGAATGGGCTTCGAGGGAAACGTTTGCGCGGCCGCGTGCGGCAGCGCCGCGCACAGCGCGGTGGCCACACAAGCCGCGCAGCCAATCCAAAGGTGCGTTACGCGTGCGGGTGCATCATTGCGCATGGTCAATCCGCCTTCGCGCCCGAG
>VFLF01000038.1 GCA_009885185.1 Nitrosomonadales bacterium
CGTGTCCCAACGCCTTGACCATCACCTCGACATATTTCTCAAACCGCGATTCCATTCCAATGCTCATGGCGAAATCCTTTGGTAACATGATGACTTCGCAATGATCTCAAAATATTTAACACAGTACAATTAGCATATCTCGAAATTTTAGTGTTGCTGTACCAAGTTCAAATCTTCGGATAAGCGTGCCGCGCCACCATCACCTCCACCAGCGCGGGCTGCGTTTTGGTCGCGGCAAGGCCCTGCCGCAACGCGGCCTCGATGTCGCCGGGATCGGTGACGCGGATGCCTTTGGCGCCGCACGCATTCGCAATCTCTGAAAAATTCGGACTGGTGAACGCCGTGCCGTAAGTGTGGCCGTAGATATTGGTTTGCTGCATATAGGTTTGGCCAAACGCGCCGTCGTTCAGCACGACGATCAGCACGTTCGCGCCGTATTCCGCGGCGGTAGGCAAATCGCCTATGGTCATCAGAAACGCACCGTCACCCGCCAGCGCCACCACGTCGCGCTTGGGGAATTCCATCTTCGCCACGATGGCCGTCGGCAAGCCGTTGCTCATCGCGTTCCACACACCCGACTGCATGAACGACTCCGGCGTGGCGATGCGCCGAAACGTGCGCGCCCACATCTGGCAGTTGCCGACATCGCTGGCCACCACGGCATTGTCGTCGAGTACGCTGTTCATCGCGTCCATCAGCAGGCCGGGATAAATGGGATTGTCGTTGCGGTGCGGTTCGACATTCGCCGCCAGCGCGCGCCGCACGGCAGCTTTGTCCGCCGCCATTTTTTGAATCAACGCGTCATTGCGCGGGCGTTGATAATCACCAATGCGTTCGAGCAGCGCATCGAGAAACAGCTTGGGGTCGGCCACGCGCTCATCATCGCCCTGATAACGCTCGTTCTGCGCGTCATCAAAGCCGACGAGGATCATGTTCTTTTCCGGCGCGCGCCCTTTCAGTTCGGACATCTCCGCCGCACCCGCGCGCAGCCCCACGCCGAAAATCAGATCGGTGTTTTGCAGCGCATCGACGCACAGCGGATGACTGCGCGCCTTCTGAAAATACCCGGCGAAAAACGGATGATCTTCAGGGATGACGCCGATGGCGTCCTGCGCGAACACCACCGGCGATTGCAGCTTCATCGCCAGCGCGGACAACTGCGCCATCGCACCCTGACGGATGATGCCCTTGCCCGCCGCCAGCACCGGCGCATGCGCGCCCATCAGCCGCTGGGCGCACTGATCGACGAATCGCGGATCGGGCCGCGTCGCCGTGGTGGCGATGCGCTGATACGCCGGCAGCATCGCCGGTTCCTCCTGCAAAATGTATTCGCTGTAATCCGACACACGCGGCAACTCCACATGCACCGGCCCCGGCCGCCCGCTGCGCGCGATGTGAAACGCCTTCGCCATCACCTCGGGAATATCCTCGATACGCTCGACGCGCGCGCTCCATTTGGTGATTTTCTTGAACATCTCATGCACGAACGCCGGATCGTCAACGCCATGAAACGCCTCAAGGTCGGCCTTCAACGGTACCGCGCCGCCCAGATGCACCATTGGCGACGCGGCACCGTACGCCTGCGCCACGCCCGCCATCGAATTCAATCCGCCGGGCCCGGCAGTCACGAGGCACACACCGGGCTTGCCGGTGAGCCGCCCGTACGCATCCGCCATGATCGACACATTCGGCTCCTGTTTGCAGGTAACGAAGCGGATGGATTCGACGTGGCTCAAACCGTCGTAGATCGGGTGAATATGCGAGCCGGGCACGCTGTAAACGCGCTCGACACCTTCCTCGCGCAAAGCCTCGGCTACGGCTTCGCCTGCGTGCATGGGTTTGCGTTGGGTGGTCATGGTATTTTCCTTACAGGTTATTCCTTGAGGCCCAACGCCTAGTTGAACGACGCGGGCGACACCGCATGGACGGCGATACCGTTACGGGCAAAACACTCATACTGAGTCGCGTCCGCTCGAACTAAAGTTAGGAGATCATTTCGTCTGCGAAAGGGCTGCTACTCGGGTTCGCCTCAAATCGGCTGCGCGAATAGCCTCTGCGACCGCCCCATTGACCTTCGCTTCCTCGACAAAGGTCTTTACGTATTCAGCTGCGGCTGCCTTTCCCTGCGGCGTAGCGATTGCATGCTGGATTACCGTGTAGCGCCCTTCCAACACGCGTGCGCCGGGCAAGCGATCAGCGTAGAGCGAGAGCATGTGCGCGTTCTCTGCGTAAGCGTCAGCTTTTCCTGAGGTGAGGGCTTGTATCGCGGCTTCTGCGCCACCCGGAACACGAAGCAACTGCGCCGATTTCAGATTGCGGCTCAGAAATAGGTCTGGCGCACTTCTCTCCGGCACCGCGATAGTGACACCTGATCGGTCAGCAGTGTCAGCGCTCGCAACCTTGGAGTTTGCGGTTACGAGATAAGTATTATCCACCTCCATGTACGGCGGAGAAAAATCGACGTCCTTAGCCCGCGCAGGATCAAAGGCGAGAAATGCTATGTCCCACTCGTTACCACCAAAGCTCTTAACAAGTGCAGCGGGATTGGCATAGCCAACTGGTTCGAATGGCACGCCAAGGCGCTGTGCCAATGCTTTACCTAAATTGATGGTAACACCCCGCAGTTCCCCGGAGTTCGAGTCTTTCGTAACGAGCACTTGATTGGAAAGGATGAGCCCGACGCGCAGTTTTCCCGTGGGCACGAGCTCGGCGCGTGTTGCTGGAGGAACAGTAGGGGCCGAAACGCAACCATTTAGAAGAACAACTGCAAGCGCGATCAACGGCCACGCACTAAATGATGAAAAGAGATTTCGCGGGTTCATGATGACCATGTTGATCTCCTAACGTAAATTGAACTTCCGAAATAGAGTGTATCAGCGCTTCAACGTAAGCGGAATCCAGCCAATGCCTCGATGTTCAGGAACCTGCCGCGAAGCGTCTCCGACGCGCCACGAGTTCCGGGTATTATGACGCGGCGAACAACTTGGAAGGGACATCATGGCCCTGCTCACCCGTTGTGTGGTTTGTGCAATACATGCGCTTGCTATCGCAGCCGCGCTCGCATTCACGCCGCCCGCCGGCGCACAAAACTGGCCCACCAAACCGATCCGCCTGATCGTCAATTTCCCCGCCGGCGGCACCACGGATTTGATGGCGCGCGCCTTCGCACCCAAACTCGCCGAGTCGCTGGGGCAGCCGGTGGTGATCGACAATCGCGGCGGGGCCGCCGGCAACATTGGTCTTGAAGTGGCCGCCAAGTCCGCGCCCGACGGCTACACCATTCTTGCGTCCTCCGGCAGCCCTATCGTCGTCGGCCCGCATCTCTACAAGTTGAGTGTGGATGTCAGCCGCGATCTCGTGCCGGTCGCGCCGCTGGCGCGCATCCTCACCTTGCTGGTGGTGCGCCCCGGCCTGCCGGTGAAAAGCGTTGCCGAGCTCACCGCTTTTCTGCGCGCCCATCCGGATAAATTGAATTACGGCTCGGTGGGCACCGGCAGCACGCTGCACATACACGCGGAGCGGATGTTGTATGCGGGCAAGTTGAAGGCCACGCACATACCCTACAAGGGCGCGGCGCTGATGGTGACGGCACTGCTCTCCGATCAGGTGGATTTCGCGTTTGATTCGGGATTGTCAATCCAGCATGTCAAATCCGGCAAGCTGCGCGTGCTGGCGGTAGCTGCCGCCGCACGCTCGCCGCTGTTTCCCGATACACCGACAATGGCGGAGACGGGCACGGAAGTGAACGACGCGCTGTTCGGCGTGTATGCGCCCGCCGGCACGCCGCGCGCGATTGTGGCGCGGCTCAATCGAGAAATCGGCCGCATCATGCAGACGCCCGAGGCGCGCGCCGTACTCGCCACCTTCGCCGCCGAAGTATTTATCGC
>VFLF01000369.1 GCA_009885185.1 Nitrosomonadales bacterium
AAGGCGCGGTCGCCGGCATGCTGCAACCGTTCGCCATGTACACCATCTTTCGCGTGTTTCCGTCCGATCAGCGCGGTACCGCGATGGGTTTTTTCGGCATGAGCGTGATACTGGGCCCGGCGCTGGGTCCCACGCTGGGCGGCATCATGATTGATCAGTTTAACTGGCGTTATATTTTTTACGTAGCCGCACCCGTGTGCATCGCCGCCATACTGCTCGGCAGCGTATTCATGCCGGAGCGCGAGGAAACTGGCGAACGCATGCGCTTTGACTGGATCGGCTTTTTGCTGATGACGGTTGCGCTGGCGTGTTTACTCACCGGGCTTTCCAACGGCCAGCGCGAGGGCTGGCACTCCAACTTTGTGCTGGGACTGTTCACCGTGGCATTGCTCGGCGGCATCGCGTTTTTGTGGTGGGAGCTCAACACCGATCACCCGCTGGTCGACCTGAAAGTGTTCGCCAGTGTGCCGTTCGCGGCAGCCGCGGCGGTGGCGTGCATCTTCGGCGTGGGCCTGTTCGGCTCGACGTATCTCGTGCCGCTGTATGTGCAGACCGTGCAGCACTTCACGCCATTGGCGGCGGGTTTGCTGCTGATGCCGGCGGGGCTGCTGATGGGCGTGGCGATGCCGATCGCGGGCTATTTGAGCGACCGCATCGCCGCGCGCAACATGATCTTTGCCGGCCTGCTGTGCTTCAGCGTGTCGTCGTTCTGGCTGGCACAGGTGGATGCCAACATGGCCTTCTGGACCATCGCGTGGGCAGTGGTGATTTCACGCATCGGTCTGGCCATCATGAAACCATCGCTCAACGTTGCCGCGCTGCGCGCGCTGCACCCCGACTTGTTGAGTCAGGGCGCGGGCATGATTAACTTCGCGCGGCAACTGGGCGGCGCGTTCGGCGTCAACCTGCTATCGGTGACGCTCGACCGGCGTACGTTTTTTCACAGCGACACCCTCACCGCCACACAAACGCCGGGTAACAGCACCACGGCCGAGCTGCTTCGCAACATCCAGGGATTGCTCGCACAATCGGGGGTGCCGGAAGACATGCAGGCCGCTGGCGCGCTGCATTACCTCGGCCGCGTCATTCACGCGCAAGCCTACACGTTCGGATTTCGCGACAGCTTTTTGATGATTGCGGTGATCTTCACGTTTGCGCTGATCCCGGCGTGGATCATGGGGAAGCGTGGGCCGGTGAGGATTCAGGATTGAGGATTGAGTAACCCCTCCTCGGCCTGCTCAATCCTGAATCCTCAATCCTCAATCCTAATAGATGATTATGAAAAGATACCTGCAACTACTGCCCGCCACACTCTCGTGCGCCTTCGTATGCACCGCCGCGCAGGCCTACCCCGACCGCCCGGTGCGCATGATGGTGCCCTTCCCGCCCGGCGGCGCCAATGACATCGTGGCCCGGCTGGTGGCGCAAAAGCTCTCCGAGCGCTGGGGCAAGCCCGTGGTGATCGACAACCGCGCCGGCGCGGGCGGCAACATCGGCACCGAAGTCGGTGCGCGCGCCAACCCCGACGGCTACACGCTGACCATCGGCTCCACCAGCACCTACATCACCAACGTGGTGCTGGATGCCAAGCTACCGTTCGATCCGCGTCGCGATTTCGCTCCCATCTCGCTGATCGTCACCGCGCCGAATGTGATGGTGGCGCATCCGTCCGTGCCGGCGAGCACGGTGCCGGAGTTCATCAAATACGCCAAGGCGAATGCGAAGAAAATCAATTATTCATCCTTCGGCGAGGGCAGTTCCTCGCACCTGATCGGCGAAATGTTCAAAAACGCCGCAGGCATCACCATGCAGCACGTGCCCTACAAGGGCGGCGCGCTCGCGCTGGCCGCGGTGATGGGCGGTGAAACGCACCTGACTTTTTCCAACCTGTCGGTGGCATTACCCCAGGTCAAGGCGGGCAAGGTCAAAGCCATCGCAGTCACCAGCGCCAAACGAGCCACCGCGCTGCCGGAATCACCCACCGTGGCCGAATCAGGCCTCACCGGATTTGAAGCCGTCGCCTCGGTGGGCATCATGGCGCCGACCGGCACCACGCGCGCGCTGGTCATGCGCGTGAATCAGGATGTGCATGCGGTGGTCAATGACGCCGCGATGAAAGAACAGTTTATCTCGCGCGGACTGGAAATCGCACTATCGACACCGGAGGAATTCGGGCGCTATATGCGCGTGGAAATCGAGCGCTGGGGCAAGGTGGTGCGCGAGGCGGGGATACGGGGGCAGTAGCGTGCAGCAGCCACCGGGCGGGTGGTAATTCCTACCTGTCAATCACGGACCATTTTGAAATACGCAAAGCCGTGTGCGGGCGACATGCGCGCGAGAACGAAGATTAAATATTATTAAAAAACATATATTTAGACATCAATTCGCATCTACCTTCCCCTTCACGTCTTATTCTTATCAGGGCCGGCTGGTCTCCGGAAAAACGAAGGTAACGCCTAAAATGCGCGCTTTTCCACGTTAAGTATTTCGGCGGCTGTGCCGATAATCCGAATCATGACGGTCGTAATTTCCCTAAGCAACCCGCTGAAAAGGAACTGATCATGACGTTATTATGGGTACTAATAGGCTGGCTGGCGGCCGGAAGCGCTATTGCATGGATAATCGGGCATGCGTCAGATCTCGGCAGCGTGCCAGAGACCACGACCCCAAGCCACCTTGGTACGGACGCCACCGCGATGCATCAGGCTTTGCCTACACATTCAGCGCATTCCCAAGCCAATTTTTCTCTCGCGAACGAACGTGCTCCGTAGGCTTGTTGTACAGATTTCACGTACCTGCATTCGGAGAATTTAGCTCGTCTTACGGCTTCACGACAACTGGATTCTTCAAGTAAAAACAGAGCACCGATTCCCTACGGGGCCGGTTCACAGGCAAGGTCATCTTCCTGACCAGGTCGGGGCCAACACTCCCGTCTAAGGAAACGGCGCCTAAGGCGTTTATAGAACGGACGTCGCACAGCCAGCTTCGCCGCCTGCAAGCCACCGCTCTTGTCAAACGCCAAGCTTCGCAAACTCAGCCAATACAACCACAAGATCTACACCGCGCGTAACAATTCCTCCAACGATGTAATCACTGCGAACAGCGGCAGAATTTTCTCGATCTCGATGCGATGCAGTTCAGGATCAGGACTCGCGCAGCAATCCTCGACCACTTTCACATACAGGCCCGCGTCGTCGGCGTAACGCGCGGCGCTGTCCACCACCATGTGCGTGTGGCAGCCGGTGAGCGCCACCGTATCCACGCCCTGCCGGATGAGCCACGAATACAACTGTGTGTTGAAAAACGGACTTACCGCGTGCTTGGTGAAAACAATTTCGCTCGGCAGCGGTTTGATCGCATCGGGGAATTCGACGCCCCAGGTGCCGTCAACGATGGCGTTCATGTCGATCAGGTGTTTTAACCGCGCGGAGCGGCTGATAGCGTCGGCGTAGTCGGCGCGATACGCCACGTTAACGAACGCCACCGGCAGACCCTTGGCGCGAAACGCGGCCTGCGCTCTGGCGATGTTCGGGATGATCCGGCGCTGTTCGATGATCTTTGCGAAGCCCGTCGCACCCACCTTACCCTTGGAATCGACGAACTCGTTTTGAACGTCGAGCACAAGCAATGCAGTTTTGGCCATTATGACTCCAAGGATTAATTGAAGCCTGAATTGTAGCCGCACTGCTCGCTAAAGCACCGATGGGGTGGTGCGGGGGGGGGCGACATCCAGGCGATATTAAGTGCGTAGCTACAGCGTTGTAACACCGGACATCAATGCGTCGGCGCCATGTTTGACCGGCATCATTACTTTAGCTGATGCATGGCTCCGGTGACGGATATTGAGGTTCACCCGTGCCAGCGCGTTAAGTTATCGACTTTGCCGACAAGTAGCATTCTGGCAGCGCACAACATTTTTGCCTCATGTGCGAGTCCGGTACTTTCTGTGGCCTGACCAAGCAACGTGGCAAGTGATATTACGGGGAAATCCGCGTTGCACCGCTTCAGCTCGGCGGAACCGTTGACTGACAAAACCCCATAGCCGAGCGTAACGCCAAGCCTTTCGGGAGATTTGCTATTTTATTAAATATGGACTACCGTATCACATGTTAAACGAGACAAACCAAGCGGAGGGCACTATCCCAGATTAAGCAGTAATCCTCAGACTACGGAGGGCGCGATGAATCATACAGCCATGGTGACGGGCTTGCTTTATGCCATCACAGTTTCGGGTGTACAGGCGGCAGAGGCAGGTTACCCAAGCCGCCCCATAAGGTTTGTTGTGCCATTTGCTCCTGGCGGCCCCAGCGACGTTCTGTCGCGCCTCGTGGGCATGAAACTTAGCGAAAGCATCGGGCAATCGCTCGTCATCGACAATCGCGGCAGCGTGGGTGGCATCGTCGGCTTCGAAATAGGCGTGAAAGCGCCACCGGACGGCTACACCCTGCTGATGTCCGCCAACAGCTTACTCACCATCAATCCGCACGTCTACGTCAAACTGCCTTATGACCCGCAGCGCGACTTGTCGCCAGTGACGCAACTGACTTCTGGCGGCAACGTAGTGGTGGTTCACCCGTCAGTGGCGGCCAAATCCATTAAAGAATTCATCGCCTTGGCCAAGGCCAATCCGGGAAAATTCAATTACGCAACCACCGGCACCGGCAATCTGCTCGGCATCGCGACTTTCAAGTTGGCGGCCGACATCGACATGGTTGCCATCGCGTACAAGGGAACCGGACAGGCAGTGATTGAACTTGTCGGCGGGCATGTGCAATTTTTCTTCATGAACCCGCTGGTGGCCGTCACGAATGTCAATTCGGGCAAGCTGCGCGCGCTGGCCGTCACTTCCCTTACACGAAACCCCGCCCTGCCCGATACGCCGACCGTTGACGAATCGGGATTACCCGGATTCAAGAACATCACTTGGCACAGCATTCTGGTACCAGCCGGAACGGCCTAGCCCATCGTGAAGCGGCTGAACACCGAATTGGTCAAGATCGTGAACTTGCCCGACGTGAAAGAGCGTTTTCTGAGTCAGGGACTCACGCCAGTCGGCTCAACGCCAGAACAGATGCGCGCCCTGATCAAGGAAGAGTCGTTGGAGTACGGAAAACTAGTCAGGCAAATAGGTCTGACGCCGCAATGAAAATGCGCGATTTGATCGAGCGGGCTGCAGCTTGGCCAGGGACTATACACGTCGGATCACGGCTTACGACGCTCAGTTGATATTTGCAAGGCCGTTAACTTCCAAGAAAGGAGTAATGAACATGACAAACAAGCATGGGCGAAATATTCTTACTATCCTTGCGGGCGGATGGTTGCTGATCTCACCGTGGACAATGAACTATTACAATCTCGGATCGGCGGCCTGGAGCGCCAGCATTGTCGGCGCCGCGCTGATACTTTCCGAGATTGCAGCGTTTGTTCGTCCTGGGGCATGGGAAGAGTTGCTTGACCTCTGCCTGGGCGCCTACCTGGTCTGTTCGCCCTATTTACTGGGCTTTACGTCAAGCATCAAGGTGGCGGATAACACCGGCATGATCGGCCTGTTGGTCATTGGACTTGCGATCATTGGCTTGATGGACGAGCCCAATGCCCAGCGCTGGTGGCACGATCACATGCATCGCTCGGACTAAGCAGTAGTAGCTGCAGTTAGCTGCTGACGACGTCGGCGTGATCGACGCAATACGCCGCGTCGACTAAGGTGGGTCTTGGGCGCGACACGCGAGCGAGGCATCGCATCGGCTGCGCGACCATGCGCGCGGCGACGTTACACCATCAGCTCCATCGGCATCTGAAACAAGCGTATGCGCTCGTCGGCTCGGCGCGCTTTTTCATTGGCGGAACGGATCGCCGCGATCAGACCCACCAGCGGCACTTCATCCTCGAACGCAATCATCAGCACGGTGTTGGTGCTGGCATAACTACCGACGCCGATGTGCGGCTCGGTGCCGTGGCCTTTGCCTTTTGCATGTTCCCAGCGCGTGTAGTAGTCAATATTCAACGTCTTCAGTATGCTCGTGACTTGCGCATCGACGTATTCGTTGTAGACCATGAACGTCATTTTCATATCGCCTCCCGTTAGTGTGGCTCCGTTAGTGTGGCTCGGCAGGGAAACGTTACACCACATTCGCGGGTGCCTTTTGATCCGGATCAAGCCATGCATTCAGTGATACAACTTAAGTATTTGTTTTTAAACAACCTTTAATCAGACTGTATGCCCGCCTGTTTGACCACTTTGCTCCAGCGCTCGATCTCCGCCTTGAAAAACGCCGCGAACTTCTCCGGCGAGCTGCCATCAGCAGCATCGATCATGAAGCGTTGCTTCACATCGGGCAGATGCACAATGCGCGCGGCCTCGGCGTGCAATTTCGCAATGACGGGGCGGGGCGGGGCCGCTGGCGCAAGCAAACCCATCCAGCCGGTGAATTCATAATCGGGCAATCCCGACTCAGCAACCGTCGGCGTGTCGGGCAGCGCGGGTGTGCGTTTGGTGGTGGTCACCGCGATCAGCTGCAGGCGGTTGCCTTTCACATGCGGCAGCGTGGAAACCGGACTGCCCACGGTGAAATGCATGCGCCCGGCGATGGTGTCGCCCAGCGCCGAAGGCACACCTTTATAAGGCACATGCACCACGTCGATGCCGGCAAGCAGGCGAAACAATTCACCGGCCAGATGCGCCGACGTGGCATTGCCGCCCGAGCCGAAATTAAGCTGCCCCGGTTTGGCTTTCGCCAGCGCGATCAGCTCCTGCACGTTTTTCGCGGCGACCGACGGGTGCGTCACCAGCACGTTCGATTGCGTCACCGCCTGGCTCACCGGCGCAAAATCGCACAGCGAGTTAAACGGCAGCTTGCTATAGACCGCCTCGCGCACCGCCAGCGCGGTGGTGGTGAACATCAGCGTGTAGCCATCGGGCGCGGAGCGCGCGACAATCTACGCGCCAACGATGCCGATGCGGTTTTCCACCACCACCTGCTGCCCGAACGCCTCGGACATTTTGTGCGCGATGGCGCGTGCTACACTAAAATTCAATATGAATCTCGCCGCATCATGAAATCCATGAAACCAACTTCCACAAAACCTGCGCTGGCCGCGCTGCTTGCCGCCAAAAATGCGCGTGGTAAAAAACACCCCGCGGCGCCCGCGCCCAATGCCTCGCTTAATCAGCAAAACCGCCGCGTGCTGGCGCAACATTACCGTGCCAAATACGGCGTGAAATAGCTGCCGTCGGTACAGGAACACGTCGAATGAAAGCCCCCCCCTTCGCCTACGCCCGCGCGCGATCACTAGCCGATGTTTTCGACCTGCTCGAACGCGATGGCAACCATGGCGACGGCGCCAAAATTCTCGCCGGCGGCCAAAGCCTGATGCCCGCGCTCAACATGAGGCTATCGTCGCCCGCATTGCTGATCGATATCAGCCGCCTGCATGAACACGCGGGCATTCAGGTGAAGGACCATCACGTTCACATCGGCGCGCTCACCACGCACACGGCCATCGGCGAGTCGGCGGATATACGCAAGCATCTCCCGCTGCTCGCCGATGCGGTGGAACACATCGCGCATCCGACGATTCGTAACTCGGGCACTTTCGGGGGCAGTCTGGCGATGGCCGACCCGGCGGCGGAATGGCCGGCGTGCTGTGTCGCGCTAGATGCGCAAATCGTACTGGCAAGCAAGGCAGGCACGCGACGCGTTGCCGCGCGCGATTTTTTTCAGGGACTGTACGCCACCGCCATGCAAAGCCATGAAGTGCTGACCGAAGTGGTGATCCCGATTCCAGCCGCCGGCACGCGCCATGTTTTTCTCGAACTCGCACGGCGGCGCGGCGATTACGCGATCATCGGAGTCGCGGGATTGGCAAACATTTCAAACAGATGCATCAGCGATCTACGTCTCGTTTATCTGGGCGCGGGCGACAAACCCATCCTCGCCGAGAAAACATCGAAAGTATTTGTTTTTAAACAATATTCTGGATCATCGCTAAAACAGGCGCAAGATGCGCTCGCCGGCGAAATCGATCCCGCCGCCGATCTGTATTCCTCCGCCGCCGCCAAGCTTCATCTGGCGCGCGTGCTCACCGCGCGCGCCATGCAACAACTCACCGCCTGAAAACCATCATGGATACCCTGATTGAAACCACGCTGACGATCAACGGCGAATCCGTCACCCGCCGCATCCCCGTGCGGCAAAACCTGGTGGATTTTCTGCGCGAGGACATGGGCCTCACCGGCACGCATATCGGCTGCGAACACGGCGTGTGCGGCGCCTGCACCGTGCGCTTGGACGGCAACATTATTCGCGGCTGCCTGATGCTGGCGGTGCAGGCCGAGGGGCG
>VFLF01000199.1 GCA_009885185.1 Nitrosomonadales bacterium
GGCGTCGCCAACCGCTTTGTGCGGCTGGAATCCGTCGGCATTCGCGGCAACGGACACATGATGATGCTGGAGAAAAACAATCTCGACATCGCCGCGTTTCTGACCCAGTGGGCGCGCGAGACTATTCGCTAACGCTCCGGCCCCGCACCTCACAGCTCATTCACACTAAAAGAAAAATCATGCCCGCCAATACCGCCTGTTCCCCCTGGATCGAACACATCGCCGGCAACATGGTGTGGTCAAACGCCATTCTCGTCACCAAGGGCATGGCGCCGTACGGCGCGGTGGCGCTGGGCGAAATCGACGCGGTGTGCGAAAAACTGCGCGCACGCCAGGCCGAGCCGCACGCGTGGTGGGAAGAATGGAGCGCCATGGCCCAGCGCCTGCACGCACGCGCCGATGCCGCCGAGGCCGCCGGCCACCGCATGAGCGCGGGCAATTATTATCTGCGCGCAGGTATGTATTACTTCACCGCCGAGCGTTTTATCCAGCCCGGCCCCGACAAACGCGAGATGGGCCGTATTGCCATCGACTGCCAAACCAAAGGCATCCTGCGGCGTTATCCGAATGTCGAGCGCGTGGAAGTGCCGTTCGAAAACGGCAAGACGCTGCCCGCGTTTTTTATGAAGGCGTTGAACACTACCGCCGCGCGCGCACCCACCATCGTGGTGTTCAACGGCATGGATAACTGCAAGGAAATGAGCGTGCTGTTCGCCGGGCTGGAATTCGCCGCGCGCGGCTGGAACACGCTCGCCATCGATGGGCCGGGGCAAGGCGAATCGCTGCGACTGCGCGAGCTGTATGCGCGCCACGATTACGAGGCCGCCGGCACGCCCGCGTACGACTTCGTGGTCGCGCGTGCCGATGTCGATGCCGCGCGCGTGTTCGTGATGGGCTACAGCTTCGGCGGCTACTACGCCTCGCGCGTCGCCGCCTTCGATAAACGCTATCGCGGCGGCATCGCGATGAGCGCGCTACACTGGGATCTGCACGGCTGGCAACGCGACATCAAGCGTCGTCAGGACGCCGACCCCAAAGGCACGCCGCAATCAGCGTTTCACTTTCGCTGGATCATGGGCTGCATGGACGACCCGGACGGTGCCAACACCGCGCTGGAAAAAGCCAAAAAGTTTTCACTCGAAGGCGTGGCGGACAAGATCACCAACCCCTTTATCATCGTGCACGCGGCAAACGACACCGTGGTGCCGGTCGCCAACGCGCACAAGCTGTATGAGACAGTGGCGTCGAAAGACAAGCATCTGAAAATTCTCACCTCCGACGACGGCGGCCACTATCACGCACAGGCCGACAATCGGCAGGTCGGCATTGATTATATTGCCGACTGGATCGAGGATCGGCTGTAATCGGCATGACAAATATCGCTACCCTACGTTCTTTGCTTGCCGCGACAGCTCTTGCGCTGACCACCGCCGCCCAAGCCAACTACCCGCAGCGCCCGGTGCGCGTCATCATCCCCTACTCCCCCGGCGGCTCGTCCGATGCGGTGGGCCGCATCGTAGGCCAGAAGCTCGGCGAGAACCTGAAGCAGCAATTCGTCATCGACAACCGCCCCGGCGCATCGGGTTCGCTCGGACGCGAGATCGTGGTGCGCGCCTCGCCCGATGGCTACACGCTGCTGATTGGCGATTCGCCGCACACCATCAATGTGCATGTGTTGAAGACCATTCCCTACGATCCGATCAAGGACTTCACCGCCATCACCCTGCTGGCGAGTGCGCCGCAGGCATTGGTCATCCATAACGGCCTGCCGTATCAGAACGTCAAGGAATTCGTCGCCGCCGCCGCGGCGCAACCGGGCAAATTCAATTACGGCTCCGGCGGCAGCGGCTCGATCACGCAACTGGCGGGCGAACTGTTCAAGCTCGCCACGCGCGTGAATCTTACCCACGTGCCCTACAAGAGCATCGGCATCGCCACCGGCGACGTGCTCGGCGGACAAATGCACGCGGCGTTTCCCACGCTGCCAGGCATCGTGCCGCACGTGCGCGGCGCGCGGCTGCGCGCGCTGGGCATCAGCAGCGCCAAGCGTTCGCCCGCGCTGCCCGACGTGCCGACGTTCGAGGAAAACGCCATCAGCGGCATGATCGTCACCAACTGGTTCGGCCTCTTTGCACCCGCGCGGCTGCCGCCGGATTTGCTCGGCGCTCTGCACAAGGCCGCGCTGGAGGCGATGAACGCACCCGACGTACGCGGCAAACTCGGCAATCTGTCACTAGACATCACCACTATGAAGCCCGCGGAGTTCGATTCCTTTCTCAAGCAGGAACTGGAAAAGTGGGGCAAGGTGGTTAAAGCAGCGGGCATTAAAGCGGAATAAAACCTATGTTAAAACAAATACTTACGATATCTTCGATACTGCTTTCGCCGACACTGTGCTTCGCGCAAGCGGCCATCGATAACTACCCGGTGAAAACCGTGCGCATCATCGCGCCGTTTCCGCCGGGCGGCAGCGTGGATACCGTCGGGCGTCTGATTGCCGCGCGCTTGACCGAGAGCTTCGGCCAGACGTTCGTGGTGGATAACCGCAGCGGCGCATCCGGCAACATCGGCATGGAGATCGCCGCCAACGCGCCGGGCGACGGCTACACGTTGGTGGTCAACACCATCCCGCTGGTCACCAACCAGTTTCTCTACAGCAAAGTGCCGTACGATCCGCTGCGCGATTTTGTGCCGGTGTCACTGCTGACAGCCACTGCCACCGCGTGCATTGTGCATCCCTCGTTGCCCGCCAAAACCATACGCGAATTGATCGACCTGGCGAAATCACGCGGCAACATTCTCAACTACGGCTCGGCCGGCCCCGGCACCAATCCGCACATCGCGGGCGAGTTGTTTAACTACCTCGCCAAAACCAATATTTCAGTGATCCACTTCAAAGGCGGCGGCCCGGCGATGATCGCGGCCTTGTCCGGCGAAGTCGGCATCGGCTTCCCGGCGCTGCCGGATACCTTGCCGCATGTGCGCAGCGGCAAACTGCGCGCGCTCGGCGTCACCAGCGCCAAGCGCGCGCCGCAATTGCCCAACGTGCCCGCCATCGCCGAAACTCTGCCCGGCTATGAATTCACCACCTGGCAAGGCTTGCTCGCGCCGAAAAACACGCCGCGCGCCATCGCCACGTCACTGTCCGAACGCATCAAAAAATCCCTCGCCAACCCCGACCACATCAAACGCTTCAACGACAGCGGACTGGACATCATCGCCAGCACGCCCGATGAATTTACCGCGCACCTGAAAAAAGAAATCGAAAAATGGGGCAAAGTGATTAAAGAACGCGGCATGAAAGCTGATTGAAGTTCGTGAAGCGTCAGGCGTGAGGAGTGAGGCGTAACTGCGTCATTCTGTCCGCCGCCCCTTAATCCTCAATCCTAACTCCTAACAACAAAATGACCACCGCCCTCGTATCCAAGGAATTCATCGCCCAATTCGGCGCTGCCTTCAAAGCCGTTGGTGAAGCCGCCGGCAAGCCTGTGACCTTCATGACGCTGCCCGCCGAAAAAGGCGCGCGGCTGTCGTCCGAGGAGCGCAGCCGCGTGAACTGCATTTTTCTCGACCGCGACATGCGTTTCGACGATCAGCTTTACGGCGCTTACTCCGACGCGCTGCTTCAGATGAACAACCTCAAGTGGGTGCATTACACCAGCTCCGGCATCGGCCAGCAGTTGCATGTGCCTGAATTGAATGCCAAGGGCGTGATTACCACCAGTTCCACCGGCTCCAACGCGGAACCGGTGGCGCAGACCGGCATCACCGGCTTGCTGATGCTCGCGCGCGGCTTCGGCAGCCACATCCGCGGGCAAGCCAAACACGAATGGAAACCGCTGCGCGGCGCGGCGTTGCCCGACGATTTGCGCGGTCAAACCCTGCTGCTGATCGGCGTGGGCGCCATCGGCAAAAAAGTCACCGGCTACGCACACGCCTTCGGCTTGAAAGTGATCGGCGTGCGGGGCAGCCCAAGGCAAGCCGACGACACGGCGGATGAACTGCATCCGCCGTCAAAGCTGGCGGAACTGTATCCGCGCGCCGACTGGATTATGCTGTGCTGCCCGCTCACCCAAGAGACAGAAAACCTCATCAACGCGGACGCCTTCCAGCGCATGAAAAAAGGCGCAAAACTCATCAACATCGCACGCGGCGAAGTGGTCAATCAAGCCGCCCTGATAGCCGCGCTCAAAAGCGGCCAACTCGGCGGCGCTGCGCTCGATGCGCACGTGCCGGAACCGCTGCCCGCTGATTCACCGCTGTGGGATTTGCCCAACGTCATCATCTCGCCACACAACGCCTCGGCCTCCACCGGCAACGAGCCGCGCTGCGCCGAGATGTTCATCGCCAACTTCGGCCACTGGATACGCAGCGAGCCGATGTTCAATGTGCAGGTGTTTTAAAAACAAGGATGAAGGCGGAAGGATGAAGGATGAAAACAGTCAACGGCAGACCGCGGTCAGGTTGTTTTCATCCTTAATTTAGCAGCCCCAACTCTTCCATCCGCAAATAAAGCTCCCGGCAAACCCACGCATCGGTAGCCGCATAAGTCACTTGCGCTTCGGTTAAACGCGGCGCGGCCCAGTTCGAGGTGCGCGCGCCCTTCGGAATGCGAAAGCCCAAAAAGATCGCCGCCAGATTGCGCACGCCGGTTTGTTCCAGCCCCCGGCTTCGCGCCACCTTCCCAAGATCGACCATGTTTTTTTCGTGAAAGGGAAACACCGCTTTCAACGTGCGCAGATCGTCCGCCAGCGCCACGCCGGCCTTGGCGATGCGCGCCTCCGACAGTAGTTCAGTCAGCGCGGGAAACGCTTCGGTGTGGCGCAGCGGAAACAGATACACCGCGCGTGCGGTCGCGACCTGCACCAGGCACGGCAAATGAAACTCGCCCTTGCGAAACGACGGCCGCGTTTCGGTATCGAACCCGGTCACGCGCTCCTCGCGAATATCCGCCAGCGCCAGCGCCACCTCGTGCGCCGAGGTCACCTGATGCACCACGCCGTGATAACGATTGATCGGCAGATTGGCAAGGTCTTCGCGCGAAATGGAACGTGCGATGCCGGCGGGTAACTCGTCTTCGGGTCTGGGGCTCATGTCGCTGCGCAGCGTAACGCAATTGAGGCGTTTCGGGTAAACGGCGATAATCGCCCTCACTTGAGATAACCGCCGAAGGAATCGCATGAACGCTCCCAACCCCGGCATGCTGCTCGCCATGCTGGACCTGCAGGACAGCATGAACAAAAAAATCGACGCGGACTGGCTCGGCAAACGCCACGCCTATCTGCGCGCGGTGCTGGTCGAAGCCACCGAGGCGCTGGAGCATTACGGCTGGAAGTGGTGGAAAAAACAATCGCCCGACATGCCGCAGTTGCGCATCGAGCTGATCGACATCTGGCACTTTGTGCTGTCGGAGTATCTGCTGCGCGCCGGCGGCGACAAAACCGCGGCGGCAAACACCATCATCGCCGAATGGACGGCCGGCTCCACGCTGGCATTTGACGACACAACCTACGATCCGAACATGCTCGATATACGCCAACAACTGGAACTGCTGGCCGCGCTGGCCGCCGTGCGGCGCATGCACCTGCCGCTGCTGGCGCGGCTATTCGCTGCCTGCGACCTCACGCCTGCGGCGCTGTTCCGTGAATACGTGTCGAAGAATGTATTGAATCACTTCCGGCAGGATCGCGGCTACAAGGCTGGGACATACAAAAAGACGTGGGACGGCGCGGAGGACAATGTGCATATGGCCGAAATACTGGCAGAGTTGCTCGACACCATGACCGCGACTGATGAAAAGTTGCCGGATGCGGTTTATCAGGCACTGACGCAACGCTACGACACGTTGCACGCGGCGGGGAAGCTCACCTAATCGCCCTACTCGCTGGGCTTGATATTCGCCATCTGGATGACCTTTGCCCACTTCACCTGGTCGCGCGCGAGAAACGCGCTGAACTCCTCCGGCGTGCCGCCGATGGGTTCGGCGCCTTCGCGCAAGAAACGCTCGCGCACCTCCGGCACGATCAGCATGCGCGCGATTTCCGTGTTGATTTTCGCGGTTACGTCCCTCGGAATACCCGCCGGGCCCACGATGCCGTACCACCCCACGACGTCGTAACCCGCCACGCTGTCACCGATCGGCGGCACGTCCGGCAGCATCGGCGAGCGCTTCGCCATGGTGATGCCCACGCCGCGCAGCTTGCCGGCCTGGATCATCGGCACCGCGGCGGCGATCGATGGTAACGACAGATCAACATGCCCTCCCAGCAAATCCACCAGCGCAGGTCCGGTGCCCTTGTAAGGCACGTGTACGAATTTCACTTTCGCCATCATTTGCAGCAATTCACCCGACAGATGGCCCGGCGAGCCCGTGCCCGCCGAGGCCTGGGTCAACGCCCCCGCCTTGGATCGCGCAATCGCCAATAAATCCCTCACGTTCTTGACCGGCACCGACGGATGCACCACCAGTACATTGGGTATGCCGGCTACCAGTGAAATCGCGGTGAAATCCTTCAGCGGATCGCGCTGCTGGCGCGTATACAGCATCGGATTGGTGGTCAATCCCGGCGAGGTCATGAACAACGTGTATCCATCCGGCGCGGACTTCGCGGTCAGTTCGCTGGCGATGAGACCATTCGCGCCGGGGCGATTCTCCACAATGACCTGCTGCCCCCACGCGGCGCCGAGCCGCTGCGCCACCGTGCGCGCGGAACTGTCAGTGAAACCACCGGGCGTGAATCCCGCCAGTATGCGCACGACTTTTGCCGGATACGCCTGCGCCGATCCCGCTCCGGCTCCCGTCGGGGCGGCCGATTGCCCCCAAACAACCGCCGGTATGCAACACAGCGACGCGCCGGCAACAATGGCAAATCTACCCATCAACCACACGCCACCGCGTAAACATCCTCCACATCCTGCGGCAATCGCGATTCGTGCCACGAGGCGCCGGTGTCATTGGTCGCGAACACCTGACCGCAGCGCGACACGCAGCACACCGTCGCCGCATCACGCGGATGCACCGCTGAAGACATCATAGTGGCGTTGGCGGTATAACCGTGATCGACGCGGCGCCATGAGGCGCCCACGTCATCGCTGCGATACAACGAACCCACCTTGCCGCGCGAAGACTGCGACAGACACGCATACATCACGCGCGGATCGTGCGGCGACACCATCACGTCGCGACAATAGGTCATCGGCGAATAGCGGCCCACTTCGATATCCTTCCAGCTTGCGCCGCCGTCGTCGCCGCGGAAAATGCCCATGCGAACGGCAAGAAACGGATGGCCGGGATTCGCCGCGCTAATGGTAATGGCGTGCGAATCCAGCATGCCCGAGGCGTCGGTATTGCTGTCGAGCCGGCTTTTCAGATGCGGCTGATCTGCCAGCCGGATCAGCGGTTCGGAAAGATCGGTCCAGGTGTCGCCGCCATCGGTGCTGCGGATGACGCCACTCACCTCAAGCGAGACATACAAATCATCCGGGCGCGATGCATCGGCGGCAATGCCGATGGTGCGCGTGGGGAAATTCATCGGGCAATGTCCGGGGTCAAACGCGCGCGACAGCTTGCGCCAGGTGTCGCCGCCGTCTTCACTGCGGTACAGCCCCACCGGCGCCGCGCCCGCGTACATCACCTTCGGGTTCGCCGGATGAAATACCAGCGACCAGATAATCACGCCGCGTTCGGGAAAGCCGAGCCGCTCCCAGGTGTCGCCGCCGTCGATGCTGCGGTACGGGCCGTCCTGCGTGCCGACAAAAATCACGGCGCGCTCGTGCGGATGAAACACGATCACGCGCGCCTCCACGTTCTCCGGCAGGCCGGCGGTTAGCGATTGCCAAGGTGACACAACGAATTCGTCGTCCAGCGTCTTGCGAAAAAATCCGCCGAGATAGCGCTTGCCGTTTTTCAGATTAAAGTAAGCGCCACCCGCAAAC
>VFLF01000911.1 GCA_009885185.1 Nitrosomonadales bacterium
CGATGACCGATCTGATCGGCGGACAGGTTGCTGCCCAATTCATCGGCCTGCCGGTTGCAGTGCCGCAGATATCGGCCGGCAAGTTGCGCGCGCTGGCCGTAACCAGTAAGAAGCGTGCGGGCGCGGCGCCAAGCATCCCCACGGTGGGTGAAACGCTTCCGGGATACGAAATGGATCCCTGGTTTGGTGTGCTGGGTCCGTCCGGCCTCCCTAAGGCGGCAGCGGCACGCTTGCAGAGCGAAATTTCGCGTATTCTGCGCGCGCCGGAGATGAAGGATCATCTGAACAGCCTCGGTGCTGAACCCGCTGCCACGACCGCCGATGAATTTGCCGCCCATATTCAGACTGAAATTGCTCGCTACGCGAAAATAGTTTCGCTTGCAGGCCTGAAAGTTGAATGAAGATTGCCTGTTTATTTCGGGAAATTGCAAAAGCCAGGAAATTTTCTGTCAATTCAGCATGCACATCGTTGAATTTACGAGCGGAATAGGTTCGGATCCCCGTGAGGACGCCAGCCACATCCCAAATGGTTGGTCTTGCAGTAACGCCATGAGCAGTAAAGCTAGTTTCCCCCGGAGCGTAACGCAGCAGTGTTACACGGAGGGTATGAAACTGCGCTCACAGACTCGCATGGATGTGCGGGGCGGTGTCTACCGTTTCCGTGTTCGGCTCCCCTTTGATATTGCTCCAATGCAGCGTCAGGCATTCTTGTCGACGCGGCATGGAAGGTTCAACTTTGCACTGAACAAGGCCGCTGCTGCACTAGTCTAGTGCGCATTAAGTTCGTGGCGTTCGGTAAGCGTTCCAACCCCTTTGACGAATGAGTGATTTAGAATGGGAGGAAATCGCTAGATGGTGTGAAGTCGGCTAGCTGGCGAGCAGGATAGCAGACTGACGTTTTACTATTGAGTTCAACCCAGGAGGTTATTTGCCATGCCCCGGTACAACCCCGTCGATGACACGATTCCCCAACGGCTGGCGCGTTATTCAGATCTAGTTCCCTATAAGGATTCCATGAAAGACGCCAACGGCATTCCCCAAGAGGCGATGCTGATGATGTCTCCCGACAAGGTGATGCCCATCATGTCGCCGGCGGGCTGGGAAGGCCGCAGCAAAGTGGCCCCCGTTAAAGGGGCGCCGGGCTTGACCATCACGCTGGCCGAATGTCCTCCGGGCGACAGTGCCGGCCTGCACAAACACACGGCGTCGGTGGAGAACTTCTTTTGCCTGCAAAGCCGCTTCGAAATCCTATGGGGGGACGAGGGGCAGTTCTCTATTGTCCTGGAGCCGCTGGACTTTGTATCAGTGCCCGCAGGTGTGTATCGTGACTTTAAGAATGTGGGTACTGAGCTCGGGCGCTTACTGGTGATGATTCAGCCCGAGCCAGGCGATCAGCAGGATGCTGTTTACCACGCGGCATCGAGCGGCGAGGAAATCGCCAGACGATGGGGCGCCGCCACGGTGCAGGCCATGGCAGGAATCGGCATTCGATTTGGCGAGCCTACCTGATGCTCGACGGTTACGTTGATTCACGCACCTAGCCCGCTGTTTTCTTTTCTCGCAAATACGGAGGCGCTCAATGATTTTTCTGGCTCGTATGATTTGCCTGCTGCTCGGATTTGCCTGCGTGGCAGATACGGCATTCTCGCAGAAGTATCCCGTCAAAACAGTACGCATCATCGTTCCCCAGCTCCCCGGCGACTCCTGCGACACCCTCGCCCGCTTGCTGGGTCACAAGATGGGGGAACGTC
>VFLF01000513.1 GCA_009885185.1 Nitrosomonadales bacterium
GATTTTGTTCGATGGCGGCGGCGACCACGCGTGTGACGCCGATGCCGTAGCAGCCCATTTCCATGATCTGCGATTTGCCGCCTTCGTCGAGAAAGGCGAGGTTCATCGCCTTGGAGTACTTGGTGCGCAACTGGAAAATATGGCCGACTTCAATGCCGCGGCAGATGTCCAGCACGCCCTTGCCGTCGGGGCTGGGGTCTCCCGCCAATGCGTTGCGTATGTCGGCAAACACCGGCTCGGCAAAATCGCGGCCGATATTGGCGCCGGTGTAGTGATGATCGTTTTCGTTTGCGCCGACAATGAAATCAGCCATGGCCGCGACAGCACGATCCGCGATCACCGTTCCCTTGAATCCGACCGGGCCGAGCGAACCGGGTTCGGCGCCGAAGGCGCTTTGAATGGCTTGCGGCGTGGAGAATGTAACCGGTTGTTTTAATTGATATATTTTTGAGGCCTTAATGATGTTCAAGTCGTGATCGCCGCGCACCATGAGCAGCACGGGCTGCCCATCCGCACCATCGACAACGACAGCTTTTGCCGTGCGCTGCGCCGGCACTTTCATAAAGGCGCACAAGTCGGCGATGGTTTTCACGTTCGGCGTGCGCACCTTATGCAAGGGATGCTGCGGGGCTGCCCGCGTTTCCTGGGGTGCGACCGCTTCGGCGAGCTCCACGTTGGCCGCATAATCCGAATTCGGGCAATAAGCGATGGCATCTTCGCCGGAATCGGCGAGCACGTGAAACTCATGCGAGCCGGTGCCGCCGATGGAGCCAGTGTCCGCCGCCACCGCGCGAAACTTCAAACCCAGTCGCGTGAAAATGCGCGAATAGCAGTCGTACATTTCGCGATACGTCGTCTGCAAATCCTCGTAGCTTGTGTGGAAAGAATACGCGTCTTTCATCACGAACTCGCGTCCGCGCATCACGCCGAAGCGCGGGCGGATTTCATCGCGAAACTTGGTTTGTATCTGGTAAAAATTCAGCGGCAACTGGCGATAGCTTTTCACTTCGCGGCGCACCACGTCGCTGATGACTTCTTCGTGCGTGGGGCCGAAACAGAAATCGCGTTGGTGCCGATCCTTGATGCGCAGCAGCTCGGGGCCGTATTGCTCCCAGCGACCGGATTCGATCCACAGTTCGGCGGGCTGCACCGCCGGCATGGACAGCTCGATCGCGCCGCTGCGATTTAACTCTTCGCGGATGATGGTTTCGACCTTACGCAATACGCGCAGGCCCAGCGGCATCCAAGTGTAAACGCCGCTGGTGAGGCGCTTGATGAGGCCTGCGCGCAGCATCAGCTTGTGGCTGATGACTTCGGCCTCGGACGGCGCTTCTTTCAGGGTGGAAATGAAGAATTTAGATGCACGCATGGCTGCCAACAATCGAAAAAAAACGTATTCTACCGGACAAGGCAAATTTCACGGGACATTCATTTCATCATGGACTTGCGCGGCAATTGGCGTATCAGAAAGGCGTCGGAAGACCCCGAAACGGTGTACATCAGTGAGAAATTCGGCGTGCGTTCGCTGCACATCGGCAGCGACACCGTGCAAAGCGCCATGCGCATCGCCTCGCCCATCGATCTGGAGCTGTCTTACACGCGCAGCATGATGGGTTTTTTGCTGTTCAACGACCATCCGACATCCGTGCTGATGATCGGCTTGGGCGGCGGTTCCGTGGCGAAATTCATTTATCACCGCATGCCGTGGACGACGATTCGCGCGATCGAGTTGCGCGAGCGCGTGCTGACGGTGGCGCGGCGTTATTTTGACGTGCCGCCAGACGACGAGCGCTTTGAAGTGATTATCGGCGATGGCGCGGAGTTTGCCAGCCGCCCCCAAGTGTGCGCCGACCTGATGGTGGTGGATGGTTATGACGGCGAATCGCATGTCGAGGCGCTGGCCAGCGTTGAGTTCTATCGTTATTGCCGCGAGCGGCTCAACCCGCGCGGCATGCTGGTGGTCAATCTGTGGGGCGGTGACCGCGAGTTTCACGACACCTTGAAACGCATCGAATCCGCCTTTCCCGAGGGCACCTTGTGCCTGCCCGCCGAAAAACCCGGCAACGTAATCGTTTTCGGCTTTCGCGGCCCGGCGGGCGATGTGCCGTGGGAGGCGCTGGCGCAGCGTGCCTGCGAACTCGAGGCGCGTTATGAACTGGGATTTACCCGCTTTGTCGAAAGTTTACGCAAGATGAACCGGCACGACGAAAAACATCTGATGCCGTAGGTCGTTAAGGATGCTTTCATTCACTCCAAAATTGTGGAAGAATCAACGCAACTAACGCTTTGATGGGGTCGTGATCGTGATAGACCGCGATGGGTACCGCCCCAATGTAGGCATCATTCTTTGCAACTCAAAGAACGAAGTTTTTTGGGGCAAGCGGGTGCGCGAGCACTCTTGGCAGTTTCCTCAAGGCGGTATAAAGCCGAGCGAGACGCCGGAGTTTGC
>VFLF01000429.1 GCA_009885185.1 Nitrosomonadales bacterium
CCTACGAGGCGGAAATTGACCCCGAGGCCGTGAGCATCTGCCACTGCACCGATTGCCAGACGCTCACCGGCACCGCGTATCGCGTCAACGTGCGCGTGAAAAAGCAGGATTTGACGCTGCGCGGCGGCTCGCCCAAGGTGTACATCAAGACGGCGGAGAGCGGCAACAAACGCGCGCACGCCTTCTGCCCCGAATGCGGCACGCCGATATATTCCTGTTCCACCGACGCCGATCCGCAGGAATACGGCCTGCGCGTGGGCACGGCGCGCCAGCGCGCGCAACTGCCGCCGAAGAAACAGGGCTGGTGCCGCTCGGCCATGCCGTGGTCGGCCAACATCGAAGCGCTGCCCAAAACCATGACGCAGTTGCAGCGATGAGCGGCGGCATCGCTGTCATCGTCGGCGCGGGCAGCGGACTCAGTGCATCGCTCGCGCGCGCGTTCACGCGCGAAGGCCTGCGTTGTGTGCTCGCCGCGCGCCACACCGACAAACTGAAGCCGCTATGCGATGAACTGGGCGCCATCGCCATCGCCTGCGACAGCAAGGAACCGGAGCAGGTCAACGCACTGTTCGCACAAATCGATGCACTGTGCGATGCCCCTGCGGTGGTGGTCTACAACGCCAGTGGGCGCGTGCGAGGGTCGATCACCGAACTCGACCCGAAACTGGTGGCGGATGCGATTGCGGTCAGTGCCTACGGCGGCTTTCTGGTCGGTCAGGCCGCAGCGAAGCGCAT
Source organism: Nitrosomonadales bacterium (assembly GCA_009885185.1). The sequence goes on from VFLF01000429.1 coordinate 736, forward strand.
GCTGAACAAAGGCGCGGGCACGATAATCTTCACCGGCGCATCAGCCAGCGTAAAAGGTTATGCGCAGTCGGCGTCGTTCGCGATGGGCAAATTCGCGCTGCGCGGGCTGGCACAAAGCATGGCTCGTGAACTCGCGCCGCAAAACATCCACGTCGCGCACGTGGTAATCGACGGCGGCATCAGCTCCGCCGAACGGCCCGTGCCCGCCGACAAGCCCGACAGCCTGCTGCATCCCGATGCCATCGCGCAGACCTACGTCGCGCTCACCCAACAGCCGCGCAGCGCGTGGACATGGGAGATCGAAGTGCGGCCTTGGGTAGAGCGTTTTTAAGGGGCTGGCACGGTCCGCGTCTGATTTAGGTCAAGGCGGACAGCAATAAAAAGGGCAGTATCAAGGGCGAAAACGTGTCATGCCTGCGGGCAAGCGCTGATTGCGCCCGTGTCGGCCGGACAACCGATTGACCCATACCGGTGCCTTGCCCATGCCCCTACCGATAGCCATAGCCGCACGAAACACCGATGGTGCCTTGCCCGCAAGGGTGCAGCCTGCCGTTTGCGCGCTGCCGGTGCCGCGTTACCTGGAAGAGATTTACTGGTGGGCCTATGTGCATCCCAAGGCCGTTAATCTGTTCGAACGCGAGTGGCTGGTCAATCTGATCCTGTTTGGAAATTATTCCCGGCTGCGCGACGCGGCATTGGCGGATCTCGGAAACACTGTGCATGGCAACACCCTGCAAGTGGCCTGCGCCTATGGCAATCTGACACCACGGCTGCGGCGACGCCTCGCACCAGATGCCCGGCTGGATGTGGTGGACATACTGCCGATCCAGTTGAAAAACCTCGCGGAAAAGATGCCGCATGACGAGCGCGTGCGGCTGTTACAGAGCGACTCCTCCTCGCTCGCGTGCGCCGACGCCAGCTATGACCAGGCGCTGCTGTTTTTTCTCCTGCACGAGCAGCCCGCGCATGTGCGGCGCGCAACTCTGGCCGAGGTGATGCGGGTGGTGCGTCCCGGCGGCAAAATTGTCATTGTTGATTATC
>VFLF01000802.1 GCA_009885185.1 Nitrosomonadales bacterium
CCTACGATGCGGTGAAGGATTTCGCGCCGGTGGTGCAGTTTGTCACGGTGCCCCTGATGATGGCGGCGAACATGTCGCTACCGGTAAAGTCAGTGAAGGATTTGATCGCGTATGCCAAGGCCCGACCGGGGCAGATCAACTATGCGTCGAGCGGCAGCGGCGCGTCCAGTCATCTGGCGATGGAGTTGTTCAAGACCATGGCGGGTGTCGATCTGAATCATGTTCCGTACAAGGGCACGGGGCCGCTGATGACGGATGTGATCTCGGGGCAGATACAGTTGACTATTGTCAGCGTGGTGCCGCTGGCGCCGCTGGTCAAGGCCGGCAAGGTGCGCGGCCTGGCGATGACGGGGCCAAAGCGCTCGCCGCTGTTTCCCGATATGCCAGCAATTGCCGAGACGGTTCCCGGCTATGAAGTGGTGAACTGGTTCGGCATACTTGCGCCGGTCGGCACGCCGGGGGCGATCATCAAGCGCCTCAATGCCAGTATGAACCGAGCCTTGGAGGCGCAGCCGATCAAAGACAGTCTGCGCGCGCAGGGCGCCGAAGCCGCCGCCGGCGGCGTGGACGAATTCGCGCGCATCATCAAGGTGGATTTTTCCAAGTGGGCGAAGGTCGTGCGCGATTCCGGCGCGCGGGTGGATTGATGTTGTTGCCCGATCCGCGCGCATGGCCCACAGCGTCGACGGACCTGAGTCAGCGACCTTTGCACGACAGGGTTGCCGCCAGTCTCGCCGGCGACGCGGCGGCGCGCGCCGCACTGCGGCTGGAACTGGATGCGCTGCTGGACAGCGGAGCCGATAACGCGGTGCAGGGACTTTTGCGCGACGCGCCGTCCGCCGCACATTACCGCCACGTGCAACAGATACTTGCCAAACTGGTGAATAAACCGGAGCGCGGCGAGGCGCTGATCGCACGCCTGTTCGCGATACCGCTGGTGATCGTCGCCGGGGCAAAAAAAACATTGCAACTGCCCGACGCGTTACCGGACGTTGCCGCCGTCACGACGTTGCTCGAGCAGCATGGTGTACTGGGCGCGGGACGTAATTTCGGGCTGGGCAATGCCTTGTGTTCCGTGGAGACGCTGGATTGCCTTCGACCCGCGCTTTTGCGTGCATGGGCGGCGCAGTTGCGCACCGGCGCGGCTCCACTGGAACTGGCCGGCAACGTGATGGATGTGGCCCCGGGCCGCGAGCAGGTTTATTTGCGCTTTCTGGTGGGGGCGAGTGTGACCCCCGCGCATGTGCCGCAGGCGATGGAAACCAGCGTTGGCGCGTGGGGCATGCCGCTGACCCAGCTGCTGGCAAAGCAACTGGTGCAGCAGGGCCTGGAGGTGTTGCCGATTCCGCGTGCGCCGGTGGCGCTGTATCTCGCTTCCGACGCGGGCCGCGCCGCGCAGATCGAGTTGGCGTTCAGTCTTTTCCTGAGCAACGAGGTGCGAAAATTTCGCCTGTCCGTGGGCGACCCAGCCGTGGTGCTGTCCGCGCATCGCACGGACGGGGGCGGCGCGGAGTTACGCGTAAGCCTGAGTTCCGTATTCGACGATTCGCTGCTGGAAGGGTTTCGCTGGCCGCTGTATCCGCCGGATGATGTGGTTGAAATATTTAATAAAATCAAATATCTACTGGATGAGTGCCGTCTGAGCGATATATCGGTGCTGGCGACTGTCGGGGCCGATCTGAACGCACGCGGCGGGCGCTTCTTGTCGGTGCGCGAGGTTCGGCAACTCGACGCCGGATCAAGGCCACACTGACGCAGATTTGAGCGCGCGCGGCACGCGGCGTATTACAGCCAGCCCTTGCGTCTTAACAACAGTACCGGCCCTACGGCGGCCAGCACGATCAACCCTATCGCCATCGGGTATCCAAAAGTCCAGCTTAACTCCGGCATGTTCTTGAAATTCATGCCATAGATGCTGGCGATCAGTGTCGGCGGCATCAACACCACCGACAGCACGGTGAACACATTAAGTCGCTTGGTATGCGCGATGTTGGTCATGCCGATGGCGGCATCCAGTAAAAACTGGGTTCGGTCGGCGAGAAAATCCGAAAAGTTCATCAGCGATTCCACGTCGCGCAGCACTTCGTTCATGGTCTCAGCGTTGACCGAGAGATCGGTCGTACGTGACAGATTGGAATACGCGCGTTTGTTTTCCATGAAGCCCAGGCGCGCCTTGCTGTTGATATCCTCGATGCGTGCTAGCGCTTCCAGGGCGGTGGTCATTTCGCGCACGCCGGTCTTGAAAATGCTGCCGCTGACGGCATCCAGCTCGATTTGCAGTTTTTCAAATACATCCGCCATCATGCCCACGCGCGCGGCAACCAGTCCCAGCAGCATGCTGGCGGGCGTTGGATAGCTATCCACCTCTTTCGACGCATGTGCAAAAAACGTGCGTATTTCCGGCAATTCATCGGTGCGCAGGGTAAACAGGCGGTGATGATGGATGGAGAAGGCGACGTTGACGTTGCGTGCAAGGCCGTTTTCCAGCGCCAGGAAATACAAGTTGATGTGCAGCCCGTTTTCGTCGTTGTAGTAGCGTGAACTGGCCTCGATTTCGCCGAGTTCCTCGATGAATTGCAGCTCCTGGCCGTATTGTTCTTCGACCCAATTGCGTTCCTGATCCGTGGGGTCGTTCAAATCCACCCACACGGCGTCCTGCGGCAGCTCGGTGCGCAGGTTGACGAGTTTTTTGACGAGTGTTTGGCCGCTGCGTGTGTAGGCTGTTAGCATTGCGTCTCCCTCGCAATCGTGATTGCGCGCATTCTATCCCCAGAGTTCCGTGATGCCCAAGAAAAATAATGCCGCACCCGACGTAATGCCGTATTCGGCGCTGACGCCGGAATGCCTGCTGGATGCCATCGAGACCACCGGCCTGCGCTGCGACGGGCGGTTAACGGCGCTCAACAGTTTTGAGAATCGTGTGTACCAGGTGTGGCTCACGGAGCACGATAGCGGTCAGAGCGTGGTGGCCAAGTTTTACCGACCGCGGCGCTGGACGCGCGCGGCAATCCTCGAAGAGCATGCGTTTGCACTGGAACTAGCCGCGGCGGAACTGCCGGTGGTGGCGCCGATGGTGTTGAAGGGGAAAACGCTGCATGAGCATGCCGGGTTCCTGTTCGCGCTGACGCCGCGTCAGGGCGGACGCACGCCGGAATTCGAGGATGAAGAAACGCTGCGCTGGCTGGGGCGTTTTATCTCGCGCATACACGCGATTGGATCGCTGGATGAGTTCGCGCATCGGCCTACCATTGGGTGGCGGGAATTTGGCGAGGCGTCGGTTCATTATTTGCTGGATCATGATTTCGTGCCGCCTGATTTGCGTGTTGCTTATGAAAGCACTGCGCTGGATGTGATTGAACGTCTGAAAAATCGCTGGGACGACGCAAGTGGATTCAGTACGTTGCGGCTGCACGGCGACTGCCACGCCGGCAACATTTTGTGGACCGAGGGCAATCCGGGCGGCCCGCATTTCGTCGATCTGGACGACGCGCGCATGGGGCCGGCGGTGCAGGACATCTGGATGTGGCTGGGCGGCGAGCGCGCGGCGCAACAACAGCAGTTGGCGGCGATCATCAAGGGTTATCGTGAGTTTTATGATTTCAACCCGAGGGAACTGGCGCTGATCGAGCCGCTGCGCACCCTGCGCATGATGCATTACGCCGGGTGGCTGGCGCGCCGCTGGGGCGATCCGGCATTTCCTGCGAGCTTTCCCTTTTTTAATACCCAGCGCTACTGGCAGGATCATATACTGGCGTTGCGTGAACAGGCGGCGGCGCTGGATGAACCGCCATTGGAGTTGGCGCAATGAACGGTGTGTTGAAAATGCTGACGATGCTGGCCGCGGCCTATGGCGTGGTGCTCGGGCTCGTTTTTCTGTTCCAGCCGCGGCTGGTTTACTTCCCGATGAAGGGGAGCTACGGCGCCACACCGCAGGCATACGGCCTCGCGTTCGAGCGCGTCACACTGCCGACGGAAGATGGCGAAAAACTGGCCGCGTGGTGGATTCCTGCGCCCGCACCGGCGCGCGGCACGGTGCTGCTGTTCCACGGCAACGCCGGCAATATCGCGCATCGCATCGACTACGCCAAAATGTTTCACGGCATGGGATACAGCACGCTGTTGGTGGATTATCGCGGCTACGGTGAAAGCACCGGCACGCCGTCGGAGCAGGGCACCTATCGTGACGCGTCGGCAAGCTGGAACTGGTTGACCACCCAGCGCGGCATCAAGGCATCCGACATCGTGATCTTCGGAGAATCGCTGGGCGGCGGTGTTGCCACATGGCTAGCCGCGAATCACTCGCCGCGGGCGCTGATACTCGCTTCCACGTTTACCTCGATACCCGATTTGGGTACGGAAGTGTATCCGTGGCTGCCGGTGCGATGGTTAAGCCGGATTCACTACAATAATATTGAAAATCTGGGCAAAATTAGTACGCCGGTGCTGATCGCGCATAGTTCGGGTGACGAAATTATTCCGTTTGCACATGGCAAGCGTTTGTACGCGGCAGTACGCGAACCCAAGGCGTTTCTGGAGTTACGCGGCGGACACAACGAAGGGTTTGTGTTTGCGCGCGAGGAATGGGTGGCAGTGGTGAGGGAATTTCTGGAGCGGCAGCAGGGGCGGATATAAGGCGGAAGGATTTAGCAAAGGATGAAGGATGAAAACACGCAGAGTATGGGTTGGATTGTTTTCATCCTTTATCCTTCCTCCTTTATTATTACCCAAGCCGCTCCGCCACATAATCTGCAATCGCCAGCGACGCGGTCAGTCCCGGCGATTCAATGCCGTATAGCGCCACCAGCCCCTTCACGCCGTGCTCGCTCTCGCCATTAAAAGTGAAATCCTGCGCCGGCTCGCCGGGGCCGGTGATGCGCGGGCGTATGCCGGTGTAGCCGGGTTGTAGCGTGCCGTCCTGTAGGCCGGGATAGTAATGGCGGATGGCCTTGTAAAAACTGGCCTCGCGGCGCTCGTCGAACTGGTAATCGATGCGATCTATCCATTCAAAATCGGGGCCGAATTTCACGCGACCGCCGAGGTCGATGGTGACATGCACGCCCAGCCAGTCGGGCCGTGCCACCGGGTAAATCAGCCGGTTAAACGGTGATTTTGTGGTGAGTGTGTAGTAGTGGCCGATGGCGTAATAGGTGGGCGGGATCGTCGCGGCGGGAATGCCGGCGATGCTGCGTGCCACAGCGGGCGCCATCAGACCTGCGCTGATAACGACCGTGCGGCACTTGACGGTCATCGGCTCCTTGCCGCCCACTTCCAGCACGATGCCGTCGCTCCCGTTACCCAGCACGCGCCCGCTCAATACCGGGCTGGATAGCGCCAGCATCGCGCCGCGATCTTCGGCTTCACCCAGATACGACAGCATCAGGCCGTGGCTGTCAATAATGCCGGTGGACGGCGACAGAAATCCCGCCACGCAGCGCACCGCCGGCTCCATCTCGGCGAGTTCGGCGGGCGTCAGCATGCGCAGATCGTCCACGCCGTTGGCTTCGGCCTGCGCCTTATATTTTTTCAGGCCCGCAACTTCGGTGTCGTCGCAGGCGACAATGACTTTGCCGATCCGCTGGTGATGGATGTCGTGTTCTTTACAGTATCGATAAAGCGCCTGGCGGCCCGGCACGCACAGTTTGGCTTTCATGGAACCCGATGCGTAATAAATACCGGCGTGGATGACTTCGGAATTGCGCGCGCTGGTATGCGTGCCGAACGCATCTTCGGCTTCGAGAATAACCACGTCGCGACCGCTTTGCACCAGCTTGCGCGCAATCGCCAGGCCGACAACGCCCGCGCCGATGACGGCGCAATCCAGGGTTTCCATGAGAACTTCGCTTCCCGTGATAAAGGGCGCAATTTTACCGTGCTGGCGCGTATTTCCGTACGCCTGTAGATTCCGCTCATGCAGAATTGGGACACGGTATTTATTCGACGTTCACCGCTGTTTGAACCCTTGCACGGACATGATGCGATGTGGTGCGCGCGGCAGTGGCCGTCACGGGGCGAGTTGCAAGCGTTGATCGATGCGCGCGGCACGGTGTCGGGTGGCGGACAACCGCTGCGTCTGGTGGCGCCGGACGCGCGCGGCGGTACTTTCGAGGATCGCTATGAAGTGCGCATCTACCGCGAGGGTGAGCTGCAAATGCGAACGCACAACTGGCACGACCTGTTCAATTTACTGGTGTGGATGACTTTTCCGCGCACGAAAGCGGCGATCAATGCACGCCACTACCAGGCGCTTCTGGCGCGGCAAAGCAACGCCGCGCTCAACCGCGGGCCGGCACAGGATACGCTGACCTTGTTCGACGAAAGCGGCATCATCGTGGTGTCGAGCGACCCTGCGCTCTTGCAGGATGTGCGTGATTTCGCGTGGAAGCGCCTGTTCTGGCGGCAACGCGATGAAGTGCAACAACAGGTGCGCTGGTTCCTGTTCGGGCACGCGCTGTATGAAAAAGCGGTCAGGCCGTATGTCGGCATGACAGGGCAGGGCGTGCTGGTGACAGCAGAGAACGAATTTCATGCGTGGTCATCGGCACGGCAACTGGCGTTTGTCGATGAGGCTGTGGCGCAGCGTTTCGCGGACACCAACCTTTTTTGCACCACGAACGAACTGGCGCCGGTGCCAATGTTGGGCGTGCCGGGGTGGTGGCAGGCGAATGAGGACGAGGCATTTTACGACAACAAGGATTACTTCAGGGCGGGGCGCGGCGCGAATCGACGCTCGCTGCGGTTAAGTCGTTAAGTCGCGTGTGCGGGTTCAGGCTGTGCCACGGAGACCTTGTTCTTGCCGCCATTCTTGCTTGCATACATGGCATTGTCCGCGGCGTCGAGCACATGATCCAAATCCATGCCGTCATCCGGATAGGTGGCAACGCCCATGCTCGCGCTAATCGATGTGCGCGTCGCGCGAATATGCAGCGGTGTACCGGCGATACTGGCGCGGATGCGCTCCGCTGTCAGCATGGCGCCGTCGCTGTCGGTATCCGGCAGCAACACCACGAATTCGTCCCCTCCGTAGCGCGACAGCAGATCCGCCTCGCGCAGACCGTCCTGGATTTTCTTCACCATGGTTTTGAGCATTTCATCACCGGCGTCGTGGCCATGCGCGTCGTTAACGGTCTTCAGGCTATCGGAGTCAATCATGATGACGCTGCACTTGCGGCCAAAGCGCTTGGCCTGGCTGAATACACGGCTCGCCAAGGCCATAAACGCGCGCCGGTTCAGCGTGCCGGTCAGTTCGTCGGTTTCCGACAGCGATTTGATGTGCGCCATGGCGCGCCGGGTATCCGCTGACAGCATGGTGGTGATGTAGGCGACCAGCAGTAACGGTGCAAACTGCGCAATGAATTCCGCGCCCATCGAGGGAAACGGCGAATTGTGTTTGGCGGGATAGCCCAGCCACAGGTAGCACCCACCGATGATCGCCATGGCGATGACGGTGGCGGTTCGGCCCAGGGTCAGCGAGCTGGTGATGACGACCAGCAGATAGAGGTTCACCAGCGGACTGGATAATTTGCCGGTATAGACCAGCACCCAAGTGATGAACACGATCATCATGCCGGTTTCGATGGCAAGCTTCCAGTACGTTTCCTGCCGGTAGAAATTGACGTAGCGAAACAACAGCACGAATGCCGTATAGAAAAACATCGCCATCGCAAGCGCCGCCGCCGCCACCTGATCGGGGGAGAGCACCAGCTGAAAAATCAGCACCAGGATCAGCAGCAGCCACTCGATCTCCGCGATGGTGCGGGTAAACCCGCGCAACTCGTCTATGGACAAATTGGGATCGAAGATAAACTTGCTGTTCATAATTAGTGGGTAACGGCTGTTCTTTTGATTGTAATTGAACCTCGGGTATTTCGAGGCAAAAACAGCAGGAGTAATTTGTGTCTAAGAGGTTACGGTAGAGGCATATTGTTAATTTAAACTCATTAAAGCATATATTTACGCGTGTTTATCGCTTGATACTTTCGTGACATTTGTTAGGGCGGCATGGCGAAAACTGTTTTGCAAGCGATGCCATTACGTCCAAAACAGAGCGAATAGATACCTGTAAGCGAGATGGAGCGTGTTCGGGTTAGGCGTCGTAGAAGCGGAATGTCTGTTGCTGGAATGATGCGCAAATGCCGTCGCGCCGCTGGTGAATCGGCTGCGGTAGAATTAATCCCCTAAGGAAACTCTGAAAAACCCGCACTTTTGGTCATCGTAAAGGGATTGCTGTACGTTAAGCAAGCGTGATGACGGGGAGAGCGTGAATGAAGCAGATATCGCTTACGATGACAGGCTACTTTGACAAGGGCAAGAAGACCAAGCGCGAGCAGTTCTTGGCCGACATGGATAAGATGTTGCCGTGGAGAAGACTGTTGGCACAGATCGAGCCGCATTATCCGAAGGCAAGTGCCAGGGGCGGTCGTCCACCGCTGCCGCTGGAGCGCATGTTTCGGATCTACTGCCTTCAGCAGTGGTACAACCTGTCCGACCCCGGGGCCGAGGAAGCGCTCTACGACTCGATCACGATGCGCCAGTTCGCTGGCGTGAGCACCGACGCAGACGTGATTCCGGACGAAACGTCGATCCTGAACTTTCGCCGGTTGTTGGAGAAGCACCATCTGACCGAGCGGCTGCTGTGCGAGATCAACGCTCACTTGTGCGAACGCGGGCTGCTGGTGGGCAAGGGCACCATCGTTGATGTAACCATAATCAATGCGCCGTCTTCGACGAAGAACGCCAAGCAGAGGCGCGATCGGCAGATGCACCAGACCCGCAAATGCAAGCAATGGTATTTCGGCATGAAGGTGCACACCGGGACGGACACCGACTCTGGACTGGTGCACACGGTTGTGGCGACGGCGGCGAATGTGGCGGACATCAACGTGCTGGGCGAGTTGCTGCACGGGAACGAAGAAAGCCTGCATGGTGATTCGGCGTATCACTCCAAGGAACTGAAGGCTCAGGCCGAGGCCAGCGGGATCGCGTTCAACGTTAACCAACGGGGAACCAAAAGCAAGCCATTGACCAAGGCACAGCGAGTGCGTAACCGGCGTTTGTCGCGCGTGCGCGCAACGGTCGAGCATCCATTCCTGGTAGTTAAGCGTTTGTGGGGACATACGAAGGTACGCTACCGAGGAATCAAGAAGAACCTTGCGCAGATGTATTCCTTGTTCGCACTGGCCAACGTGTTCCGGGTGCGCCGGCAGTTGATGAGCACATAGGACAGGTGTGTCCATGAATCACAAAGCACCACAATAAGACCGAAAGAGCTGGATATTTCGGGGCGCCAGCGACCAAAACGCCGACAATCGATCCCATTCTCAGTATTGGCATGATCATTGGCGCACCGAACAATGGAATTTCAGAGCTTCCCTAAAGGGGATCAGAAAAATGCCGGTTACCACGCTAGACGGACTCAAGGTTAATTACCATGTTCAGGGAAGCGGGCCGCATCTGTTGATGCTTGCGCCCGGCGGGTTCAACTCCACCATCGAGAGCTGGACGCGCGGCGGCGTGTGGAAGGAGATGGACGCCATTAACACGCTGTCGAAAAGCTTCACCGTGATCGCCTACGACCGGCGCGAGGCAGGGCTGTCGGGCGGTCGCGTGGAAAAACTCACGTGGGAAATTTTTGCACGACAGGGATTCGCCATACTCGATCATCTGGGCGTGAGGAAGTCCTGGATTGTTGGCGGTTGCATGGGTGTGTCGGTGGCCGCTGCGATGGGGGTGTTGCAACCCGAGCGCTGTAGCGGGTTGTTGCTGCACTGGCCCGTGGGCGGTTATCAATGGATGCTCAAGGGACGCGGGTTTTATGACCGGCATATTGCCTTTGTGCGCTCGAATGGACTGGCTGCCTCGGCCGAGCGCGGCGTCACCGGCAAGAATTTCTGGCTGGATCCTGAAGCCGGACCGTGGGCGTCGCAAAACGCGGCGGATCCGGCGTTTCGAGCGGAATACGTGAAGCACGATGTAACAGGCTATCTTGATATTTGTGCGCAAAGCCGCGATGCGCTGTACGGCGACACCATGCCGTCCGGCGTGACGGGCGCGCAACTCATGACGATCAAGACGCCGTCGTTGATTCTGCCAGGCGCGGATGCGTCACATGCGACCTCCGCCGCGTGGGCGATGAAGGAACTGATGCCCAACGCGGAATTCTGGAACGTGCTGCCACCGCATCAAAACGGCGCCAATGTGCTGGCGGCACTGCTGGATTTCGCGAAACGGAATGGATATTTTATTAATAAAAGCAAGTAGTTATATATTTTTGATGAAGGGGGGCTACCATTGAACTATGGTGTTCCACCCCCATCTAAGTCCGTGCAATGATTTTGAATATGCGCCAACAAACATAACCACAAAACGAGGAGTGCTAACTTTATGATGCGAATTTTCCTGTTTGTCGTCACCAATCTGGCGGTTGTTGCCGTGCTCAGCATCACGATGCGCTTGCTGGGCGTGGATCGCATGGTCTCGGCATCAGGCGGGTTGAACCTTAACGCGCTGCTGATCATGTCGCTGGTCATGGGTTTTGCCGGATCGATTATTTCACTGTTCATGTCGAAATGGATGGCGAAACGCTCGGTCGGCGCGCATGTGATTGAAGTGCCGTCCAACGCCACGGAGCAGTGGCTGATGAATACGGTGAAGCGTCAGGCCGATCAGGCCGGCATCGGCATGCCGGAAGTTGCCATTTATGACTCGCCGGAAATCAACGCCTTCGCCACCGGCTGGAACCGGAATAACGCACTGGTGGCGGTAAGCACCGGGCTGATGAACAACATGACGGCGGAAGAAACCGAGGCGGTGCTGGCGCATGAAGTGAGCCATGTAGCCAACGGGGACATGGTGACACTGGCGCTGGTGCAGGGTGTCGTCAACACCTTCGTGATCTTCCTGTCGCGTGTGATCGGCTACATTGTTGACCGGATGGTATTCAAGAACGAGCGCGGAGAGGGCATTGGATTTTTTATCACCTCCATGATCGCGCAATTGGTACTCGGCATTTTTGCCAGCATGATCGTCATGTGGTTCAGCCGCTATCGCGAGTTTCACGCCGATGCCGGTGGTGCAAGCTTGGCGGGCAAACACAAGATGATCGCGGCGCTGGAACGGCTGAAATTGAATCAGGAACAAACCGATCTGCCGAAATCGGTTGCCGCGTTTGGTATTTCGGGCGGCAGCGGGATTGCGCGCCTGTTCATGACGCATCCGCCGCTGGAAGAGCGTATCGAGGCGCTGCGCCGCGCGATCTAATACCGGGATATATAGTACGCAACAACGGCACGCAGGGTTTGCCCCGCGTGCCGTTTTTTTATTGCCGGCAGCCCATTCCAGCGTTCAGGGTTACGGCTTGAGCAAGGGGTCTCGTAAGGTTCCACCCGGGCTTAAGCTGCCGCGCGCGACTACCGCGCCGCCCTTGCTGCCGATTTCCGCATTGATGCGACCGGAAAGTGCGCCATCGCTGACATCGACGTTGCCGGAGGCGCTAAGCGCACCCGAAGACAGTTGCAATTGGCGGTAGCTGTATTGATTGCCGTTGACCTGCACGTTGCCGGCAAGATTATCAAAGCGCGTTCTGCCGCCACGCAGTCCGGTCGCCTTCGCCGCTTGCAGGGCGCGCGCCACATCCACGTTGCTGAATTCTCCGCTGGCGATGCTGAACGTGCCCTCCAGACGCGCGGCGTCGAACAACGTCTTCACGTTGGCGCCCGACAGGGAATAAGTGGCGTTGAGACCGAGCGTGCCGCTGGCGCTGAAATTACGCGTGAAAAAGGGCATCAGCGTGTTTAGGCGGCCATTCTCCATTTTGATGTCGCCGCTGGCCTGTATCGTGCCATCCCAGCTGGCCTTGAATTGTCCGCTGATCGCGCCGCCGCCGAGCTTGCCCTTGAACTGGTTGATCGTCGCCTGGTTGCCGCTGATGATAGCGGTGGCTTCGAGTTCGTCAAACTCCACCGCCGGCCCGATGAAGGGTTGCCACCCGCTTGCGCTCAGGGTGACCTCCCAGTTCTTATCCTTGGGTGCTACTTCAAAACGCGCTTTGCCCGATGCGAGGGACGCCTTGCGCAGTTCACCGGTCGGTGCGAAAGAAGCATCGACATCGAACTGCGGCAATTCAACGGCGCGACTGGCCACCTTGACGGCCTTGAGGCGCACGCGTTGCATCTGCAAGGCGCTCGCGCCCGGTTGCGCGCGCGTCCAAGCCGGTACCATACCGAGTACGTCCTGATCCAGATTGACACGGATGGCCTCGATCATGTCAAAACTGCTGGCGCCTGTTACCAGTCCTACCGGGCCGATAGGCACGACGACAGTATCGATTTTGATGGCCTGCGTCTTGCCGACAGTGACGTTGCGCAAAGTCAGTTGCGATGAGGGAAACATTTCGTAGCTCATGCCGGCGATACTCACAGGCTGGCCCAGGCGCTTGGACATCTTATCCTGCACGCCGGGTATATAGCCGGTCAGCGGTATCAAGTGCAGCAGACCAACGCCAGCGCCGACTAAAATGACAGCGCCGGATACCCCGATAACCGCCCAATTTTTCTTCTTGCGCGCCGGCTTGGCGCTCACGTCCGATTCTGATTCGGGATCGCGCGCCTTGCGTTCAGCGGCGGATTTTATGGCACGCTCCTCGGCCTCGGCGCGCGCCTTGGCATCCGCGGCCCGTTCGGCTTCCTCGCGGGACTTGAGTTCCTGTACCACGCGCGCCTGAACGTCGGTTTCCGCGCGCGCCTGCGATTGCTGCTCCTGCATGACGCGCTGTACCGCTTCCTCCTTCGCGCGTAGTTCAGCCGCTGCGCGCGCTGCCTGTTCCGTCTTGACCTTGGCTTCGGCTTGCACCTTGGTGCGTTCGGCTTCTTCGGCGACTGCCTTGGCGTGCGCCATGGCTTCGTCCGCGGCCCGCGACGACAGCTCGGCCTGCTCGCGCGCCTTGCGTAGCTCTTCGGGATCGCCGGCCGCGGCCTCAAGCGCGCGTTTTTCAGCCTCCTCGCGTGCCTGACGCGCGGCCTGCGCCTGTTGTTCCGCCTGCTCCCGCGCCTTGCGTTCGGCGGCGACTTTCAGCGCAAGTTCCTGCATCGCCTTGCGTTCGGCTTGTTCGTGCGCGAGTCGTTCGACGGCGGCTTTTGCTTCGGCTTCCTGCCGTGCCTTGCGTTCCGCAGCCATTTGCACTTCGACTTCGGCGCGCGCTTTTTGCTCGGCCTCGACGCGCGCCAGTTGCATCGCTTCTTCGTGTTGCTTTTTCGTTTCCTCCGCTTTGGCCTCAGCGGCGCGAGCCGATGCTTCGGCCTGTTCGCGCGCCTTACGATCGTCTGTGGCCCGCGCTTCCGATTCGGCTTGCACGCGCGCCGCCTGTGCCTGCATTTCCTTGATCTGGGCTTGCAGACGCGCCTCGGATTCCTCGCGCGCCGTACGCTCGGATGCCGCACTGGCTTCCGCCCCGACCTTTGCCTGCCGCGCATGTTCCATCAATTCACGCACTTCCTCGCGCGCCTTGACTTCCGCTTCCTCGCGTGCCTTGGCTTCGGCGGCTTCGCGCGCAGCGCGTTCCTGTACTTGCTGCTGACGCAGTTCCTGTTCCATTTGCACGCGGGCTTCGGCTTTCGCCTTAGCCTCGGCCTCGGCGACGGCGAGCGCTTTGGCTTCTTCGAGCGCCTTCATCGCCTGCTGCAAGCGCGCCTGCGCTTCGGCTTCGCCCTCTTGCGATTGTGAACGGGCGCGCATTTCGGCTTCGGCCTTGGCACGCGTGGCTTCTTCCGCCATGACACGCGCCTGGGCGATCGCCTGCTCCGCGGCGCGGGCGCGAGCTTCAACCTCCTCGCGTGCTTTGCGCTCGGCTTCGGCGCGTATTTTGATTTCCGCTTCCATCAGTTCGCGCTTGGCGGCTTCGTCGGCGGCGATTTTCCTGGCCTGCTCAAGCGCATCGCCCATGGCCTTCATTTGCGCTTCCAGCGCCATGCGGGCTTTGCCCTCGGCGTTTGCATACGCGAGCGCTTCGGCTTCGGCGCGTTGCTCGGACTCCGCCTTAGCCTTGGCCTCTGCCTCGGCACGTGCATTGGCCATGGCCTCGGCGCGGGCCTTGGCTTCGGACGCGGCGCGGGCCTTGGCTTCGGCCTCTGCTTTTACCTTGGCCTCCATGGCAGCACGCAAGCGCGCCTCTGCCTCGGCGCGCGCTTTGGAATCAGCCGCCGCCTTGGCCTCCGCAGTCGCCTTGATCGCCGCTTCGGTACGCGCCTTGGCTTCCGCCTCGGCGCGAGCGCGTGCTTCGGCTTCTGTTTTGGCGCGCGCCTCGGCGGCAACACGTGCGCGGTTCTCGGAATCCTGTTTCGCTTTAGCGGCGGCGGCAGCCTTGGCGGCAGTTTCTGCGCGGGCACGCGCTTCATTTTCGGCTTTTGCCCGTTCGCCTGCCTCGGCGGATACCTTGGCGACGACTTCAGCACTGGTGAAGTCGAGTTCGTCACCTTCGTCCAGGCTCTCTATAACCACTTGCGGCGCGGTTGCCGTTTTGGCGGGCGCAGGCGTGGAATCCGGTTTCGCAGCAGGCGCGACTGCAGCGAGCATCTTGCCCGTATTAGCCAGACTGTCAGGTGCCGCCATGGCAATGGCGGCCGCGGCCATGTCGGGCGCCGAGAAAATTCGGATGTAACCTTCAGTGACCAGTTGATCCAGCGCGAGGTGACAATGGCCTTCGGCCACGCCCGATTTGTTCACCAGATCGGCAACCGAGGATTTTCCATCGACCGCGGCAAACACCCGGCTCAATTCACGCGGCAGCTTGGTGCTGCGCGCTTCACGAATACCCTTGGTGGTGCGGGTAAATACTGTCTGGGGATGGTAGATCATCGGCTAGTCTCGAGTTTTTGCAGCGATTCACCAAACCCTACGGCCCCGGAAGCATTGGGGATACAGGTTACACATGTCATTGCGCCCGGCACCGATGAGCCAAAACCTGTTGGCCACATTGGGTATGCCAACCATTATAGTTAAAGTCCAATAATCCACCAATTTTCTCGCGAAAACCGGAACATAGGGCATGCTACAGCGTGAGCAGTATCTTGCCCGTGTGGCCGGCGGATTCCATCAGGGCATGCGCCTGCGCGGCCTCTGCCAGCGGGAAGGCGCGTCCGGTTACTACGCGAATTTTCCCCGACTCGAGCAACGGCCACACTTTGGCTTCCAGTTCCTGGGCCACGCGCGTTTTGAAGGCAACGGGCCTCGTGCGCAGCGTGGAACCGGTGTAAATCAGTCGTTTCAGCATAATGGGCATCAGGTTGATTTCGACCTTGGAGCCGGCGGCGAACGCGAGTTGAATAATGCGAGCGTCGGGCAAGGCAGCCTTGATGTTTTTTTCGATATTGGGGCCGCCGACGATATCGAGTATCACGTTCGCGCCGCCTTCGCTGCGCACGACCTCCACGAAATCTTCGGATTTGTAATCGATGACGCGATCCGCGCCGAGATCGCGACAGAGTTGGCAGCGCACATCGGGACTGTCGGTGGTGATGATCTTGGCGCCGAATGCCTTGCCCAGTTGTATGCAGGTGGTGCCGATGCCGCCCGCGCCGCCGTGTACCAGAAATGTCTCGCCGGCTTTGAGTTGCGCGC
>VFLF01000188.1 GCA_009885185.1 Nitrosomonadales bacterium
GGTGCGGCGCCGGTGCTGCTGGCTCGCACATTTCCGGTAAAAGCGCAAAACGCCATGCTCGGCTTTGGCGCGGGCGTCATGCTCGCGGCCAGTGTCTTTTCACTCATCCTGCCATCCATCGACGCGGGCACGCTGCTCACCGGCAGCAAGTGGGGCGGCGGGTTAATTGCAGCAGCCGGCGTCATGGCGGGCGGCCTGCTATTGTTGGCGCTGGACAAAGCAGTTCCTCATGAACACCTGATCAAGGGTCATGCAGGGCGTCCATCGCGCGATATCGCCCGCGTGTGGTTGTTCGTGTTCGCCATCACGCTGCATAACGTGCCGGAAGGTCTGGCGATAGGCGTGGCATTCGCAGGGGACAACCCCGTCAAGGCGCTACCGCTCGCACTGGGCATCGCGGTGCAAAACATGCCCGAAGGGCTCGCCGTGGCTTTGGCGTTGATGACACTCCATTACACACCTGCGCGCGCGGCATTGATCGCCATGGGCACGGGATTTGTAGAGCCGCTCGGTGCATTGATCGGCGCCGGCGCCGTTGCAATATCGGGCATCCTGCTTCCGTGGGGACTCGCCTTCGCCGCCGGTGCGATGATATTCGTCGTCATCCACGAGATCATTCCCGAGACGCATCGCCACGGCCACGAGACACCCGCCACGATCGGACTGCTGTCGGGCTTTGTGCTGATGATGCTGTTTGATACCACGCTGGCCTGATTGACCCGGCTATAACCAGAACTTCAACGAGGTGCGCCGCTAGCGCGCCAGCGGCTTCACCAGCAGCATCTGCACGTCCCCGATAACCCGCTCGATAAAACCCGCTTCGCAATAACAAAGGTAAAACTCCCACATGCGAATAAAGGTTTCCGGGTAACCCAGCGCGCGAATCTGCTCCAGATGGGCGAAACAATTCTCGCGCCAGCGTTGGAGCGTCATCGCGTAGTCCGGGCCGATGTCCTTCAAGTCAACCAGGCGCATATCCGTGACTCGCGCCACGGCATCGGTGATGGCCGCGACTGAAGGGATGCAACTGCCCGGAAAAATATAGCGCTGGATAAAATCCACGGAGTGTTTCGCTGCTTCATAGCGCTGATCGGCGATGGTAATCGCCTGCAACAGCATGGCGCCTTGCGGCTTGAGCAACGCGCTGCATTTGCGGAAATAGGCATCGTAGTACTGATGCCCCACCGCCTCGATCATCTCTATCGACACCAGCTTGTCGTACTGCCCGGTCAGATCCCGATAGTCGGTGAGCAGCAACTGAATTCGATCCGTAAGACCCGCGTCCGCAATACGCTTGCGCGCGAATTCATGCTGGCTTGGCGAGACCGTGGTGGTGGTGACATGACAGCCATAATGACGCGCAGCGTGGATGGCGAAGCCGCCCCATCCGGTGCCGATTTCCATCACGCGATCCCCCGGCTTCAACGCCAGCTTGCGGCAAATGCGCTCAAGCTTGGCGATCGACGCCTCCTCCAGCGTCATGCCGGGACGCTCGAAGATCGCACTTGAATACATCATCGTGGGATCGAGAAAAAGCTGGAAGAACTCGTTGCCCAAATCGTAGTGCGCCTGAATGTTGCGGCGGCTGCCGCTGCGCGTATTGCGCGACATCCAGTGCATGGCTTTGCGCAAGGGCGAAGTGGCGCGCGCGAAGCCGGTTTCCATGCCATCGAGCACCGCGCGGTTGCGCAGCAGTATGCGCATCACCGTGGTGAGGTCATCCGCATGCCAGTAACCCTGCATGTAGGCCTCACCGGCGCCGATGGAGCCGCCGAATGCCGCCTCGCTGTAGAAGCGCGGATCTTGGACATACACTGTCGCACTGAGCGCACAGTCGCCGCTTAGTTGATCAGTTAGCTGGCCATAGCGCTGAACGCCCGAATCGTCGGCCAACATCAGTTCGCCCTGTGTAATGCATGCCAGCCGCTGCCGCACCGCGCTTCGCGCCAACCCGTCGAGTAAGTGCGGTTTGGGTATCGCCTGCGCGAGGCGTTCCTGTTCAATGGGTGTCGTTTTCATACGCGTTTCGCCACGGAGGCGCCTTTATCTGACAGCTCAGCATTCAGTTTTGCGGGGTGGGCGTGCACCGGCACGCGCTTCAACCACAATTTCAGCGCCTGCCAATGAATCGCGGCAACCACCTGCAAGGTCATCATCGGAAAGCGCGCCAGCATGTGCGCCAGCTGCATGCCGCTGGCCGGCACGCGTTTGAGGCGCAGCGTTGCATCGAATACTTTCAGCGCGCCCTCGTGCAGTGCCTCGTGTAACTTCATATGCACGTGAAGCCTTTCTGCAGGATCGGAAAACCCCCAAGCGTAGTCGAGCGCCATCGGCATGAACGGCGACACGTGGAACACTTTCCTGCTTTGGTAACGGTGGTAACGCCCGCTCGCGCCTTGCGCCGCCTCGACAGGCTGATGGAGCACGTAACAGTGCTGCTCGCCCCACGGCGTATTGTTAACTTCGGCCACAACGCATTCGACATGCTCGCCGCCGGCGTCGAAGCAATAATAAAAACTCACCGGATTAAAACAATGGCCGAAGTAGCGCAGGTGCGTCAGCAAGCGTATTGGACCTTGCGGACGACGGCCCGTCCGCTCCGTCACCAGATCACGCACCGCCTGATCCAGCGGCATGGCCGGATCGCCCAGGTGATCGGCGCGGCAAAAGCGCGCCGGCGCCCAGCGGCGTGTTGACCACAACCAGCGCCCGCGAAACACCTCGTTTAGTTCCGCGAGGTCGAGATACGCCATGAACAACGGGTAGCGAAACGCGTGCCGCCGCGGTGCGAACCGGCGGTGACGCAATGAACCTAAATAAAGGCAGCTTTTCACGGGACGCTGGCATCCCGCAACTCAACGCGCGCTGCGGCTTCGTTTCGGCGCACAAACGGCAGCGTGAACGGCGCGTCGTAGAACAACAGGGCAACATCACCCACGGGCCGCCATCGCGTGACCTCGATGCTCTTGAGCATTTCGTCCGTACGGCGCGCACGGTCCTCCGGCACCGCGCGACCTGAAAAACGCAACACTGCGAGCGTCTCCTCCGGCACCGGCACGATTCGAACGCGCTCATCGGTCGGGCGCGGCGCCGATCCGGCGCTATAACGCGCCGGCAGAAAGAACTGCATGCGCACGCCGGCATCGTTTTGCCTCGTCTTCACCGGCACGGTCATGGCGATTTTTTCGGCGCGCCCTTCGGTCGCCACGGGTACGGTCATATCGACCTTCTCCGCAGTGGCGTTGGCGCCCGCAATGTAGCGGAAAAGAACGCGAAAGGCTTCGTCACGCGCCTGCTCGTCCGTGCCCGGCATATCGATCTGCGCCGCTAGCCGCGGCGCATAGCGGCGGATTTCGACGCCGCCGGAAAGCGTGGCAAACACCTCGTATCGCGGTTCTTCGTAAGGCCTGATGCCGAACACGCCGACGGCGGCCTCGAAAAACAACTGTATGTAATAGACCATATCACGCAGCATGGGAGACCAACTTCAATCGGGGTTCGCGGTAATGATCGTGGCGTGGGAACCGCGCATCGCTCTGCGCCAGCCGCTGGCGCAGATGATCTATCGCCTGTAGCGCGCTCACCACGCCATCTTCATGAAAGCCGTAGCGCCAGTACGCACCGCAAAAGTAAGTTCGGTTGATGCCGTTGACTTCGTGCTGGCGCTGCTGCGCGGCAACCGCCGCTGGCGTGTAAAGCGGATGCTCATACGTAAGCCGCTTGAGGATACGTCCCGGCGCAATGTCCGCGGTGCGATTCAACGTGACGCAAAACGTATGGCGCGACTTGAAGTTTTGCAGAATATTCATGTTGTAGGTGAGCGTGGCGGCGCTTTGTGTCGGTGAAACGTGATAGTTCCATGCCGCCCAGGCGCGGCGCGCGCGCGGCAACAACGCGATATCGGTGTGCAGCACCGCTTCGTTTTCCTGATAGCCGAATGCCCCGACCACCTCATGTTCGAGCGGGGATGCGTCGGCAAGCATGCGCAGCGCCTGATCGGCATGACAGGCCAGAAAAACCTGATCGAAATACGCCGGCTCGGCCCACCGCGCCTTGACCATGACTCGGCCCGGCAGACGGCGCACTGCCTCCACGGGCGCGTTCAAGCGTATGCGGCCGCGAAAAGGTGCAGCCAGTCTTTCGACATAACGTGCCGAGCCGCCTCGAATCGCGCGCCATTGCGGCCGGTCGTTGACGCTCAGCATGCCGTGGTTATGAAAAAAGCGCGCAAAGAAACGCGCCGGAAACGACAGCATGCGCGTGGGGTCGGTGGACCAGATCGCCGCGCCCATGGGGATCAGGTAATCGCGAATGAAAATGCGGGAATAGCCCTCTTGCGCGAGATAGTCGCCCAGCGGGATCTCCATAGCTGAATCCAGCAGCGCCGGCGCTTCGCGGTTAAAACGCAGGATATCGCGCAGCATGTGGTGGAACGAGGGCCTGAACAGGTTGCGCCGCTGCGCGAACAGGCTGTTCATCGAGGTGCCGTTGTATTCAAGCCCCGAGTGCTCGTTGCGCACGCTGAAACTCATCGCCGACGGCTGTGATTCGACGCCCAGTTCAGCAAGTAACGCGATGAAATTGGGATAGGTTCGGTCGTTGAACACAATGAACCCGGTGTCGATCTCGTGCTGCTCTGCATCGAGCGTGATCGAATGCGTGTGCGTGTGCCCGCCGATGTGGCCCGCAGCCTCAAACACAGTGATGTCGTGTTCACGGTGCAAATGGTGCGCAGCCACGTTGCCGGCAATGCCGCTGCCGATGATGGCGATCTTCACGGCTGCACCCCTGCCACGCGACGGGCGTAGCGCACCTGCGCCGGGACCTCCTTCAGATCCCAGATGATGCCCAGCGCTGCCAGTACGCGCAGGCCGTAATAGGTGAGATCAATCTCCCACCAGTAAAAGCCCTGCCGCGCCGCTCCGGGATAGTGATGATGGTTGTTGTGCCAGCCTTCGCCGAAGGTGAGCAACGCCAGCCAGACATTGTTGCGGGAATCATCGCGAGTGGCGTAACGGCGGCTGCCGTAGCCATGGGCCAGCGAATTGACGGTGAAGGTGGCGTGATACAGCAGCACGGTTGAAATGCAGAATCCCCACACCACCAGTTGCCATCCATGGGTATCCAGGCCGGGCGCGAACGCCGCGAGCGCCTCACCTGTGCCGTACAAGGTCAGCGCCAGCAGCAACGGCACCAGCGCGTCATAGCGGTCGAGAAAACACAGTTCGGGATACTGGCGCAGTTGTTCCACACGCTCGCGGCGCGTGGCAAAGTTTTCGCGCGCCATGAACCAGCCCATATGACTCCACAGGAAACCGTGCTGGCGTGCGGAGTGCGCATCCTGCGGCTGATCGGAATGCGCGTGATGGTGGCGATGTTGCGAAGCCCACCACAACGCCCCGCGCTGCACGCCGGTGGCACCCAGCAACGCGAATACGAATTGCGCAGCGCGCGACGTGCGAAACGCACAATGCGAAAAATAACGGTGATAAAACCCGGTGATTGCAAACATGCGTATCGCGTACAAAGCCGCTGCCACCAGCACCGCTGTCGTGCTCACGCCTACCCACACCACGGCGAAACAGCCCAGATGCAGCGCGGCGAACGGTAACAGCCGGGTCCAGTCGATACGCGGGGAGTCGGCGGCGTCCGCGACAAGCACGGCGTCGTTATCGAACCAGCGCCGCAAGGTGCGCAAACTACGCCCGGCGCCTGCCACAGGCGTGGCGGCTTTTTCTATTTCCATTGCTGGGGCACTCGTTGCACCTGCTTCACGTCGTAGCCCTGCTCGCCGACGATGTTGAGCAAACGCTGGTAATCGGCTTCGGGA
>VFLF01000525.1 GCA_009885185.1 Nitrosomonadales bacterium
CGGCAGGGACGCCCGCCGCGATTATTGCCAGGCTCAACGCCGAGCAAAACACCATGCTGAAATCGGCGGAGTTCAAGGAGCGGCTTGCCGGCATCGGCGCGGAGCCGCTGGGTTCCACGCCGCAACAGTATGGTGAACATCTGCGCGCGCAGCTCGTGAAAATGCGCGAGGTGATTAAAATTTCCGGGGCGAAACTGGAGTAACGGATAGCGATGCGCTGCCGCGCCTTCTGTGTCCTACTGCGTATTGGCCAGTCCCGTTGACTTGATGACGCGCGACCACTTGGCTGCCTCTGCCTTGATGAAGGCGCTGAACTGATCCGCGCCGCCGGAGACCGGTTCGGCGCCCTGCTGGCTCAAATACTCGCGGGTTTCCGGCACTTGCAGCACGCGCGTAATCTCCTGCTGCATGCGGCTGATGATGTCGGTGGGCGTTCCTGTGGGCGCTATCATGCCGCTCCATCCGAATATCACCATGTCGCGGTAGCCCGATTCGACCATGCTCGGCACGTCGGGAAATGCCGGTGTGCGCTTCTCGCCCATGGTCGCCAGCAGCCGCAGCCGCCGGTCGCGCACATAGGGCGCAAACGCCTGCATCGGCGGCATCATCACGCCGATCTCGCCGCCCAGCAGCGCGATCAATGACGGCGTCTCGCCCTTGAACGGGACATGCAGCAGATTAACGTTGCCGTTTTGCGCGAAGAGTTCCGCCGCTAGATGCGTCATGTTGCCCGCGCCGAATGATCCGTAGCGCATTTCGCCGGGATGTTTTTTCGCCAGCGCCATCACCTCTTTGACCGTGCGCACTGGTAGCGACGGATTGACGACAAAGCCGAAGGTGTTGATCGAGGTCTGGATGACCGGCACGAAATCGCGCAGCGTGTCGTAGGGTAGGGTTTTGTAGATGTACGGGTTTAACACCAGCGAACTCGGCCAGCCCATCGCGAAGGTATATCCATCGGGCTTCGATTTTGCTGCGGCTTCGAGACCGATGATGCCGTTGGCGCCGGGGCGGTTTTCCACAACTACCTGCTGGCCCAGCGACTCGCTGAGCTTACGCGCCACGATGCGTGTCAGGAGATCGACGCCCGAGCCGGCCGCCTGTGCGACGATGACGCGTACCGGACGGTTCGGATAATCGGACGTGGGGCGCGTTTGCGCGGTGGCTGCGGCACTGTATGTGAATAGGGTGAACAGAGTGACTACGTTGAGCATCGTGACCCCGGCGCAGGCGGAGAGGCGGATGGTGAAACAGCGATGGCGCGGCGAAGTCATGGTGCCTCCTGTCAGTGTCATGCGGTCAGATAACTTTCAAGCAGTCGGCCATATCCCGGAATGCTCGCGTGGCAGCCGATTTTTTTCAGTGCGTCCCAGATGCACACGCAGTTGTTGGTGAGCACGGGTTTGCCCAAATCCTTTTCCAGCCGTCCTGCAACACTCATGGTGGGCCAGTTGCCGCCGGGAATGATGACCGCTTGCGCTTGCGGGCGATCGGCGCGTTGCCCGAAGGCATAGGCGGATTCGGGATCGACGCGGCCGAGTTCCGTGTTTTGCACGTAGCCCATCACTTCACTGTGCACCACTTCGAAACCATTCTCGGCGAGGAAGTTGACCATGGTGACGTTGATGGCTTCGCTCCACGGTGCGGCGATGGCGACCCTGCGGATGCCGAGCGCCGCCAGCGCATGCAGATAGGCCGTTGCGGCGGTGGTCGCGGGTTTGCCGCTGGCGTCTTCCATGCGCTTGATCAGCGTGGCATCGTAGCCCTTGCCCAGCGCGACGCTGGCCGCCGCGATGCCGAGCACGATCACATCGACATCGGCGTCGGCGAGCTTGCGGCTTTCAAATTCAAGTTCCTCGACCGAGCGCATCACGGTTTCGGCGTCGATGCGCGACCACGACAGGCGGCCCGTGTGCAGCGAGACGAAGTTCGGCAACGCCTGCGAGAACTCCGGCTCCTGCGTGGAGTTCGACGACGGCACAAGCAGGCCATAGCGATGGGTTTTGCGTACGTAGGTCAAGGCGATCTCCCGTGATCCCGCGCATTATTTCACGGCTGGGCTTCCCGTGCGATACAGCCGAGGATTCAGGTGACTTCATCGGACTCGAAGCGGATGCGTATGTGTAGAATACGGCTGCGTTGCGCTTGTTGGCGCTACGGGCTACGGTAAGGCCAACCACCTTTGTTGAAGACAAACATCGTGCGACATTCCCAGCAATTTTTGTTCCTGCTCGCCATGACGCTGGCCGCGAGCACTGCTGCCGCGCAACCGGCATTTCCCGCCAAGCCCGTGCGCCTCATCGTCGGCTCGCCCGCCGGCGGCGGCAACGACATCGTGGCGCGCATCCTCGCGGCCAAGCTCAGCGAGCATCTGGGGCATCAGGTGGTCGTGGATAATCGCGGCGGCGCCAACGGCATCATCGGCATGGAGCTCGCCGCCAAGGCCGCGCCCGATGGGCACACGCTGTACATGGGCACGACGGGGCATCTCAGCGTCAACGCGGTGTTTTATCCCAAGCTGCCGTTTAACATGGAGCGCGATTTCGTGCCGCTGACGCAAGTGGTGTCGCTGCCGTTCCTGTTGTATCTGCATCCGTCGGTGCCGGCGAAAACATTGAGTGAATTGGTCGCGCACGCTCGCGCGCATCCCGGCAAGCTGGCGTGGTCGTCGTCGGGCGATGGTGGATTGCCGCAATTCGCAGGCGAGATGCTGAAGATCGCCGCGCGCATCGACACGCGACGCATTCCGTATAAAGGCAGCACGCCCGCGTTCAACGATCTGCTGGCGGGACAGGTGCAGTATTGCATCGAGGCGGTGCCCATCGGTTTGCAGCATGTGAAGAGCGGCAGACTGCTGGCGCTGGCCACCACCGCAGCCAAGCGCCTGCCGTTTTTGCCGGACGTGCCCGCGCTCAACGAAACCTACGCTGGGCTGGAAGTGCAGAACTGGTACGGCATGGTGCTACCTGCGGGCACGCCGCGTGAGTTGGTGAGCCGCTGGCACGG
This sequence comes from Nitrosomonadales bacterium, assembly GCA_009885185.1. The sequence goes on from VFLF01000525.1 coordinate 3,007, forward strand.
CGAGATCGTCAAGGTGATGAACATCCCCGACATACGCGCCCGGCTGATCGCGCAGGGCACCGATCCGGTGGGCAGCACGCCGGCGGAGTTCGCCGTGTTTCGCAAGGCCGAGGAAGGCAAATGGGCGCGGGTGATTAAGGAAGCGAATATCCGTCCGCAGTC
>VFLF01000495.1 GCA_009885185.1 Nitrosomonadales bacterium
AAGCTGCGTTGAATGGCGAAATCGGACTCGCGCTGGGAGGCGCAAGTTTCCCTCACCCCTGCCCCTCTCCCGGCGGGAGAGGGGAGGTATTGGCTCGCCTGATGGCGAGATATTGGGATTGAAGTCGGCCGATAAGCCGGGTTCTGTGTGGAGCCCCGTAACGCAAGCCCTGACAGTCATTCCTCTGGGCCGTGAATTGCTCCACGGCTCAAGCCACCTACCCGCAGACTCGACGGGCCGCGTCAGCGCCTGCCTATTTGATGTTGCTCCGGGTGGAGGTTGCCGCGTTTCACCCCCTGACACTTGCGCGCCAGGACTCGTCTCTGTGGCCCTATTCCTCGCCTTCACCGCGAACTTGCGCCCGCAGCTTATAACGGACGGGTGTTACCCGCCACCCTGCCCTATGGAGCCCGGACTTTCCTCCACGCACGGCATTACCCGTACGCAGCGACTGTCTGGCCGACTTCGCGGGCGATGGTAGCACGGGGCATCATCACTACGCCGGCTGTAATTCCAGCACGCGGCGATACAGTTTGCGCAAGGTGCTGTCGCGCACGCCCAGCGCATCGAGATGGCGCAGGGTATTGCACAAATAATCCGTATTCGGCCCGCGCAGACCGCTGCCGCACGCGATGAGGCGCGCGGTTTCGTCCAGCGCCAGGCCGCCCACGTAGCGCTCGTGGCGCGTGTTGGCGACAAACGCCAGCGCATTGACGGTTTTGCCGGCGGTCTTGTCCCCCAGCGCGAGCCGCACGCGGCGCGGCACGTAAGAGGCGCTCGGCATCTCGCGCGCCCACAAGGCATCCACCGCATCGGCCACGTGCGCCGCCGGCACGCGAAACGCGATGCCGCGGCAGGCGCCGCCGCGATTTAACCCCAGCACCAAGCCCGGCTTGTCCTGCGTGCCGCGAAAACGAACGGAGTAAATGCAAAACGCGCGATGGTAGCCGCGCAGCAGCGCCGGAGAGGCGTGATCGTGCGTAAAGCCGGGGTCCCACATCAGCGAGCCGTAACCGAAGACCCACAACTCGTCTTGCGGTATGGCAAAGCCGTCGCGCGCACGGCTCACGCGGGTGATTGAATCCGCCACGCGACCTCGCCACCCGCGCGAAAGGGCGTCAAACGGTCGCCGCCATACGGCACATCCGCAGGCACGCGCCAAGCTTCTTTCACCAAGGTCATGGTGTCGCGATTGCGCGGCAGGCGGTAAAAATCCGGCCCGAAGTGACTGGCGAATCCTTCGAGTTTATCCAGCGCGCCCGCCGTCTCGAACGCCTCGGCATACAGCTCGATGCCCGCATGCGCGGTATAGCAGCCCGCGCAGCCGCAATCCGTCTCCTTGGTATGCCGCGCATGCGGTGCGCTGTCGGTGCCGAGAAAAAACTTGGGGTTGCCGCTCACCGCCGCCACCAACAGCGCCTCGCGATGCACTTCGCGTTTCAACACCGGCAGACAATAATTGTGCGGACGCATGCCGCCAGCGAACAACGCATTGCGATTGAGCAGCAGGTGGTGCGCGGTGATCGTCGCCGCGATGTTGGGCGGCGCATTCGTCACAAACGTCGCTGCTTCCCTCGTGGTGATGTGCTCCACCACGATTCTCAGACGCGGATATTTCGCCGCCAGTGGCGCGAGCACCTTCTCCAGAAACACCCGCTCGCGGTCAAAAATATCGACGTTCGTGTCGGTCACTTCGCCATGCACCAGCAGCGGCATACCGGCCTCCTGCATCGCCTCCAGCACCGCCGCGCAGCGCGCGAGATCGGTGACTCCGGCGTCGGAGTTAGTGGTTGCACCGGCAGGATAGTATTTGACGGCAACAACGCTATCTATTTGTTTTGATTGAATAATTTCTTCAGCGCGCATATTGTCGGTGAGATACAGCGTCATCAGTGGCGCGAAATTTGCGCCGGCAGGCAGCGCGGCAAGTATGCGTTCGCGATACGCCAACGCCAGCGCCACCGTCGTCACCGGCGGCTTCAGATTGGGCATCACAATCGCGCGCGCGAATCGCCGCGCGGTGTCGGGCAGCACCGCACCCAGGTAATCGCCATCGCGCAGATGCAGGTGCCAGTCGTCGGGGCGGGTGAGGGTGAGCGAGGTGATAGGTGTCATCATGGGTCTAATGGTAATCGGTGTGCTTCAAAACGTGAAGCGCGGCCGAATTGAAGGACTGCATTACACTGCTTCTAACGTGAAATCCGCTGCCACACCGATGCGATTGCGTCATACGAATCGAAGCGGCTGGCGCGCCCGCCCACACAACGGTGCAGAAAGTCTTCCGCCTTTCGCAGAAACGCGAGCCGGTGCACCCACCAGCTCGCGCCATGCCCCATGTCATCGATCGGCAGATATTCGACCGGCTTGCCGGCGCGCCTTAGCGCATCGACCATGCGCTCGGCCTGGTCGATGCGCACACGCACGTCCTGCGCGCCGTGCACGATCAGCAGAGGACGCTGAAGTTTGCTTGCATGCGTCAAAGGGGACCTGCGTGTCATATCTTCGCGGTCTTGCGCAATAGCCGGGTTGCCAACGAAGTCATGCCACATTGAAAGATCCGTTTTCCAGTAGGGTGGAAACGACTCGATCAGTGATGCCAGATCAGTTGGTCCGCCGATTGAAATTCCGCAGGCGAATTTATCCGGTGTCATCGTCATTCCCACCATTGCAGCATAGCCGCCATAGCTCCATCCCATGATGGCGACGCGGGCCGGATCGGCGATGCCGGCATCCACAACCCAGCTAACGGCATCATGTAAGTCATCCTGCATCTTGCCCGCGAACTCCCCGGTGGCCGCGGTGTAAAGACGCTTGCCGTATCCGGTTGAGCCGCGGAAATCCACTTGCAGAACAGCGTAACCACGATTGGCAAGGAACTGCGCATAGTCCGCGTCCTCCGACCGGAGGGGATTGCCCGTACGCATCCACGGCCCGCCATGCACATGCAATACCATCGGCAACCGCTTCGGTATAACGTCGGGCGGCAGCGTGAGGTAGCCATTTAGCGGAAGCCCGTCGCGGCTGGTTATCGCAATCGGTTGTACAGTAGCCAGCGATTGTGCGGGAACCACCTTGGCGTCTTCGGCAAGCAAGGTGTATGTGCGACGCGGGCGGTCAAGTAGGTAATGGCGCCGAGTCGTGCTGGTATAGGTCTCTATGATCATAAGCTTTTCGGCAGCGTCAGTACTAACCACCTCGAGACCGAACGGGACACCGCCCAGCGCCTTGAACAATCCGTCCAGATCTTCGCGCAGTACGGGGTCGAGTATTGCCGGCTTCGGGAAGCCAGACTGCACGTGCGCGATTAGTGGTGCGCCCGTCACGCGGCTCATCGTTACCTTGGCCACATCCACATGTGGATCTTCGAAAACGACTTTCTCCCACCGGAGTTTCGGGTGTGCGGCAACCAGCGCGATACGATCGCGGCCACGATTGGACAACGCCCATACGATTGTTCCG
>VFLF01000347.1 GCA_009885185.1 Nitrosomonadales bacterium
GACGGCACGCTGATCGGCATCAACAGCACGGTGCTCAACGGCGCGGTGATCGGTAAAAATTGCGTCATCGGCGCCAACTCGCTGATCACCGAGAAAAAAGTCATCCCTGACGGCGTGATGGTGATGGGATCACCGGGCAAGGTAGTGCGTGAATTGCAGCCCGAGGAAATCAAGTTCTTTAATTCGGTTGCGGACAATTACGCCGCGCGTGCCAAGCGTTATAAGCAAGAGCTGAAAATCGACGATACGCCGTAGGCTATTCAGCCTGCGCGGCATGCCCATGCGCCCCACACCCACACTGTCGTTCCCGCGCGGGCGGGAATCCATAACACAGTGCCACTTGAATCGACTTATGGGTTCCCGCCTGCGCGGGAACGACGAGGTTGAAATATGATGCATCTCATCATCCAGGGCGCCGAGATCGGAACCGGCGATCTCAAGCAACTCGCCAAACTGAGCGGCGCATCCGGCATAGAACAGATTTCCACGTCGGCGTTTCGCCTGCGCGATGGCAAGGCGGCGCCTGACATCGCTACGCTGTGCGAACGCGCCAAACTCGACTTCGCCTTCATCCCCGAAGACCGCCGCCTCGCGGATTTCAGGCTGCTGGTGATGGACATGGATTCCACGCTGATTACCATCGAGACCATCGACGAGCTGGCTGACCTGGTGAATCTGAAACCGCAGGTGGCGAAGATCACCGAACAAGCCATGCGCGGCGAAATCGAATACAACGAGAGCCTGCAACGCCGCGTGGCGCTGCTCAAGGGGCTGGATGAAAGCGCGTTGAAGCGTGTCTACGACGAGCGGTTGAAGCTCTCGCCGGGCGCTGAAATACTGCTGGCCGCGGCGAAAAAGCATGGCATCAAAACGCTGCTGGTTTCCGGCGGCTTTACCCATGTCACCGAGTTGCTGAAACCCCGGCTCGGCCTCGACCATGCCTACTCCAACACGCTCGGCGTGGCGAACGGCAAACTCACCGGCGAGGTGATTGGTCGCATCGTCAATGCTGATGCCAAGCGCGATGAGTTGTTGCGGGTAAGCGCGTTACTCGGCATTCAGCGTGAGCAAATCATCGGCATGGGTGACGGCGCGAATGATCTGAAATTCATGGCCGAGTGCGGCGTGAGTGTCGCGTATCACGCGAAGCCGATAGTGCGCGGGCAGACCACGCATGCCATCAATTTTGGTGGGCTGGATGCGGCGGTGAACTTCTTTAATTGATTCGAAATTTGTAGGATTGCGGTGAGCGCAGCGATCCGCATCACTCGCCACAACCGATGCGGTTCGCTGCGCTCACCGGCATCCTACGTTCACACCAAGTTCTGCGGCTTGCCCGCCAGAAATCGCTCCACGTTCGCTATCGTCAACAGCAGCCCATCGCGCCGCACTTCCGGTGTCTGCCCCGCGTTATGCGGCGACAGCACGGTGTTGGCAAAACCCAGTATCGGATCACCCGCCTTCAGCGGTTCGTCGTGAAACACATCCAGCCCGACGCCGGTGATACGCTGATTCGCCAGCGCGTCATGCAGTGCGTCGCGATCCACCAGCGCGCCGCGTCCGGTGTTTATCAGTATCGCCTCCGGCTTCATCAGCGCTAACTCGCGCGCGCCGATGAAGCCGCGCGTTTGCGGCTTCAGCCGCACGTGCAGCGAGACAAAATCCGCTTGCCTTAACATCACATCGCGCTCGGCGGGACTATTGCGACGCGCGCTCCATTCCAGCACTGTCATGCCGAAAGCCCGCGCCAGTTTCGCCACATGCATGCCGATGGCGCCGGTACCGATGACCGCCAGCGTTTTGCCATGCAATTGACCGAGCATTTCGCGCGGCCAGTGACCCGCGCGCATCTCACGGTCGATTTGCGGAATCTTGCGTGCCACGGACATCATCAACGCGATGGCGTGCTCTGCCACGGCGATGGCGTTCGCGCCTGGTGTGTTGCACACGGTAATGCCGCGCCGCGCGGCCGATGCCAGATCGATGTGATCGGTGCCCACGCCCCAGATCGACATCATGCGTAGATTGGGACACGCCGCGAACACCGCGTCGGTGAACGACGCATAGGCGCGGATATTGACCGCCACCTTTGCGCCCCCGATGCGCCGCGCAAGCTCGGCGGCATCATCCGCGCCGCGCTCGCCGCACACGCGCACCGCGCCCAATGCCTGCGCGCGCTCGTGCGCGGCGCTGCCCTCGAACACCGCCGGAAAATCATCCGGCACCACGATCAATGCATCAACCATGGTCAATCACCTTTTATTCCCGCCGCCTTGACCACTTTGCCGTACTTGGCGATTTCGGATTTGATCAGCGCGCCGAATTCCTCCGGCCCCGCGCCCGCCGCGTCCAACCCCTGCGTGAACAAAGCCTCGGTCATGCCCGGTCGTTTCAGCGCGGCCGTCAGATGCGCGTGCAACGCCTGCACGAGGGCCGCAGGCGTTTTCGCCGGCGCGGTGACGCCCTGCCAGTTCAGCACCTCGAAACCCGACACGGTCTCGGCGATGGTGGGTACGTCCGGCAGCACCGGCGCGCGCTTGCGTCCCGAGGTGCCCAGCGCGCGCACCTTGCCGCCGCGGATATGCGGCAGCGCCGCCGGCATGGTGGTGATAATCATCTGCACCTGCCCGGCGATCATGTCGGTGAAGGCGGGCGTTGCGCCCTTGTACGGCACATGCACAATGTTGGTGGTAGTGGCGTGTTTAAAAATCTCCGCCGCCAGATGCAACGACGAACCGTTGCCCGCCGAGGCGTAATTCAGCGCGCCGGGTTTCGCTTTGGCCAACGCGATCAACTCCTGCACCGATTTCGCCGGCACGGCGTTGTTCACCGCCAGCACGAACACCGAGGTGGCCAGCAGCGTCACCGGCGCAAAATCGCGTAGCGGATCGTACGCGGGTTTTTCCTGCAACACCGGATTCTGCGCGAGATTGCCCACGCTGCCGAGAAACAGCGTATAGCCATCGGGCGCGGCGTTGATCGCGATCTGCGCGCCGAGCGCACCGCCCGCGCCGCCGCGGTTATCGATGATGATTTGCTGGTTGACGACTTCCGAGAGGCGCTGGCCGACGGTGCGCGCAAGAATGTCATTGCCGCCGCCCGGCGGAAACGGCACGATCATGCGCAGCGGTTTGGAAGGATAGGCCTGGCCTGTCGCCGTGGCGGCGCCCACACAGGAAGCAACAACCAGCAACACGCGGAACGTCCAGCCACTACACATAAAATTCCTTTTAAAACAAATAGTTATGAACTACCGTCGCTGGGTAGATTGATAAATCGGCATGACGCGCGCGGCGTGCTTTTGCAAATCGGTAATACGATCCGTCGCCGTCGGGTGCGTGCTCAAAAATCCGGGCGTTCTGCTTCCGCCGGCCTGCGCCATTTTTTGCCACAGCGTGATGGCCGCGCGCGGATCATAGCCCGCGCGCGCCGCGAGTTCGACGCCGATGCCGTCAGCCTCGCGCTCAAACTCGCGCGAGTTGGGCAGGCCGTAGGTGACTTGCGCAACCATGTTCGCCAGCCCCGCGCCGCCTTCTCCCACACCCAACACTGCGGCGCCGACACCGATCACTGCGTTCTGCCTCATCTGCTGTGACGCTCTCTCGCGCCCATGCTCGCGCAGCGCGTGCGCGATTTCGTGCCCCATCACCGCCGCGAGTTCGGCATCGGTCAATTGCAGCGTGTCCATCAAACCGGTGTAGATGGCGATCTTGCCGCCGGGCATGCACCACGCGTTGATCTCCGTCGACGAAATCACGTTGACCTCCCAGCGCCAGCCCGGCGCATCCTGCCGGAACACCGCCGTCGCGGGGATCAGCCGGCTCGCGATGGCGCGCACGCGGTTGACTTGATTTGCATCACGGTTGAGCACGCCCTTGGCCTGCGCCCCCTGCATGGTTTGCGCGTACGATTGCTCGGCCGCCGCGTTGATCTGCGCGGCGGATACCGACATGTGCTGCGTGCGCTCGACACCCACCGCGCCGCCGCTGGTGGTTTGCACGGTCTGGCAACCGGCCAACGTTAACAAGGTCAGCAACGTCAACAGCCCTGCTGTCAGCATTCGATGAGTCATCCATTTCCTCCTTGTGGCGTTCGATCAGTAAACCGGTGCAGACGTATTGTCGCTCATCAGTTCATACGCGCGCCACTCCCCGCCCGCCTTATCACTATCGCGGCACATGCCGTAGCGAAACGGCCACGTTGCGC
>VFLF01000493.1 GCA_009885185.1 Nitrosomonadales bacterium
CATCGGCAGTTGGGGCGTCAAGCCGTACCCCGCGCTGCCCGACGTGCCGACCTTCAAATCACAAGGCCTCGATATCGAAGCCTATCTGTGGGTGGGCCTGTTCACCACCAAAGGCGTGCCGCCCGCCACGCTCACCAGAATGCGCGACCTCATCCGCCGCGCCGCCGGCGACGCCAGCTTCAAACAGGCGCTGGAAAAAGCCAACGTGGTGCCCGATTACCGCGAAGGCGCGGAGTTCGTGAAATTTTTTGAGGCGGACTACAAGCGCATGGCGGTGGTGGTGAAGAATATCGGCAAGATTTAGAAATCGTAGCGTTCGTTATCCGCGTTTCCGCCGCTTACGGTCCGACAGTGACGGTCTTGCCGAACAACCGCATGAATTCAACCACCGGCACGTGAAGCTTCCCATTCACGCTCTGCGCGGCAACGGATAACGTTCGCTTGTCGATGCGCGGGTCATCCGCCGCCACTTTGTTGTTGAGGCCCGTGGTGTCCCCAGCGTGGATGGTGCCGCCCACGCGCAGGAAACGCTCGCCGGGTTTGATATTGACCGCGATCCTGTTGTAGGTGACGGTCTTTACCGACACCAGATCGGACGGCGCGCGGTTGTAGGCATGCACATCGTACACGCGGAAGTCCGCCGGGCCATAGATTTTTGCCAGATCGTCCAGCGCGACCATCAGCGTGCCGTTCTGATTCGCCGGCGCGCTGCCGAGCTGCACCGTCAATGCGGCGCCGCCTGTCGCAGTCGCCGTGGCGATGGCTTTTCCCGGCGCAAAATGCACGCTGGCGATGTTCGCTGGCGGTTTCTTGTCGAGCGCGCGCTCGAAGAAATCGAACGTCATCTCGTACAGCGATGCCGGACCGTACGAATGGTGACCGTTCTCGATGGTGACCAATGTGGTGTTGCGCAGCACGCCCTTTACGTTTTGTTCATACCACGGTTGGCAGGAATTTTTCGGATTGTCCGCATAGAACACGGTGATATCCGCCGCGAAGCATGACAGCAGTGTCGGCATGTCCAGGATGAGACCTTTCATATGGGCTGCGAACGGCTTGTTGCCGCCGGGGGCCGTCGGCGCCATCGCCTTGAACAAGCGGCCATGACGCAGCACGACATTCATCGAACCCGCTCCGCCGGCGGAATTGCCGAAGATGAACATCCGCTCGGGGTCGATGTTGTAGCGCTGCTTGACCAGATTCAGCGTGTGAAGCATGGCCTGTTCGCCCGGACCGCTGCCCCAGACAGGGCTACGCGTCCAGCCATTGGGCGACAGCACGATGTAGTTGTAATGGTCGGCGTAGTCCTCGAAGGTCACAATGCCGGGCATCGGCGTCGGCTGATTTTTCAGATGATCATTAGGGCGCTCAAAGGGCGCGTTTTCGTTGCCGGTGCCGCCGTGAAGCATGAACGTGAACTTGCTCGGCGCGTTTGGCTTGTAGTTTTTCGGGACGTACAGTCGGTAGGGCAGGATGCGATCCACGGCCATGGTGGTGTTGATGTCCTTGCCCTCGGCATCGACCTCACCGGTGAATACCTTGAGGTCGTCGAAGTAGTAGGCGAACCACAGATTGCCCTTGGTGATCTCGCCGCTGAGCAGGCCATTCATGGTTTTGACGCGGCCAGACGTAATGGGGGTATTGGGATACACACCTGTGTATTTCGGATTAAACAGGTCATCCGTGGCGTCACCCGGCCCGACGTGGCTGACCGCGAGATAACCGCTCGCCGCGGTGTCGTTGGTGATGGTCTTGCCCAGCGATTGCATGAAACTCGCCACTGGCACGTAAATCTTGCCGTCGCGCCGCACCGGCGCGGCTTCCAGCGTTGCAGCAGCGGGCGCGTGGGTGGTCACTACGCCGGACTTGTCGATGGTATTGCGGTCGGTGGTAGTGGCATGGATCACCGACGATACCGTCGCAGCGGTACTTGTCAGCGCGTAGCGGCCCTGCCAGGCCACCTTGGTGTATTCGATTCGCGGCGCGCGCGAGCCTGAACCCGTCGCCACGCGCTTGCGGAAAAAATGATGTTCGACCGCGAACTGTTGCGTGGCCGCATCCACCGTGTAGCGGAAGTAAGGTGCGTAGATCTTGCGCAGGTCGGCCAGCGCCACCATCAGCACGCCGTTCCGGGTAAACGGCTTGTGTTCCAACTCGTAGCGCACCATCGCCTCTGCGTTGTTGTAGCGCAGCGAAGGATCAAATGGGTAGAAGGTGTCGAAAAACACCGTCTGCGAGTGACGACCGTTGGTATTGAACAGTACCGAGTTTTTGTCGTAGGAGTAATCGAGGTAGCCCATGATAGGGCGGCTGCCCTGTTCAAGTGTCGTGGACGTGGTGGCGCAGCCGGCAGCCACCAGTGCGCCGCACATCAGCAGCAATCTCGATGCCCGCACCCGCTCAGACAGAAACGTGGACCAGCGAACAAGCATATTCATTACGGTCTCCTATCAGCAAGTCCGGATATGACCAAGCCAAATCCGGTGAAATACATCACCGCGCCAGCCACACCTCCGCCAAGTCCTGCCCAAGATAGTGACTCGGCGTGACCTGCCAGCCGCGCACGTTGCGGTCCATCACCACGCTACGTTGCCACCACAGCACCGGCACGCTGTAGGCAAGGCGCAGCGCGCGGCGTTCGAATTCGCGCACCAGTTCGCGGCGTTTACGCGTATCCGCTTCGCCTGA
>VFLF01000630.1 GCA_009885185.1 Nitrosomonadales bacterium
CCAGCCACGAGTGGTATATCGATATGGCCCGACTCAACCAATCGGTGAGTTGGACTCGTGTGTTGTCGTTTCACTGGGTGATTGCAACTTGCTCGCTTGACAGGGAGCGGGCGGTTTGCGTCATGTCGCGGTTGCTCTTGAATACCAGCAGGCTTTCCCTTGAGGAATAGACCGAATCCACCCAAAACTGCCGCGCGGTTACCTGGTTTCGTGATACCAGGCGAGTCACGACTTCGCCGTTTGGCAAGGTAGCCACTTCCATCGCGTCCGCGACGTAGCGCTCGGCGTTCCGTTGCGTGTCGTTTGCCGCAGCCTGCGTGGGCACCAGTATCAATGCCGCCAGAGCCAGGTATATTTTCATTTGCCGATGTCCCGTGTGTTTGGCTGGTAGCCTGGGTAACGGCATGGCGCCGGAAAACTTGAGGCGGTTGTCAGTAAGCCGAAGGCGGCAGCCAGATACGCACGACGCGTGGGCGAAACTCGGTGACGGATGAGGCTGATGCCTGTGCAATCGGACTTGGGGTGATAGCGGGCAAGGCCGTGTCGGTGACGTCCGCGACTTGCGTGACGCTGGATGCTGTCGTTGCGGTGTCCTGCGCCGGTGCAGCCGGGGGCGCGGCGTCGATATTGGCGGCTGCCCATAAACCCCACACCAGCCCGCCGACCAGAAATCCAGGGTGCGCCAGCTTGGCCAGCATGGACAGCGAGCGCCCTGTCAAGGTGCCGCTGACCACGGCGTTCGCGCGTTGAAGTTTTGTTCGCTGTTCGGCATCCATCGGTACCGCTTCCAGCATATTGCCGACCACGCCTTTGTATAACATTTGATCGACACCCTGGGGGCGCTGAACCGGGATGCGGTCCGCGACGGTGGGCGCCGCTGTGGGCCCATCAGGCAGGGTTTCCGCATGAACGGCGGTTACTGCAAATGTAAAAAGTGTCACCGCAAGGCAACTCAGGTGGCGCGTCATCATGATCATATTGTGTCCGTGGCGTTAAGGATGAGTTGCGTCATGATGCGCGCGCGTGTGTGCTTGCAAATCATTGATTAACCACGGATTCACCGTGCAGTTTTTTCGATGCGCCGTTGTCCCTGCTTCCGCTTGACGGAAAAATTCCTACATCAGTATGCGCAAAAGCAGCGTGTGTTGTTTGGTGTTTGTCTGATTAAGTTCCGCTGAAGGTCCGCGCACAATCCACTCACCGTAACTTCACTGGTCAACAAAAAAGGGAGATCCATCATGAATCGTGAACAACTACTGGGTGAAATTCAGGAAACCAATCTGGCGTACCTGCTGCTGGCGCAGCAAATGATCCGGCTGGACAAGGCATCCGCGATGTTCCGCATGGGTATCAGTGATGACGTAGCGCGGATTCTCGATCAATTGTCGCCGGGACAGATTTTGAAAATGGCGGCATCGAATATGCTGCTGTGCCGGATTCGTGTTGACGATCAGTTGATCCTTGGCCTGTTGACCAGTCACGGCAAGGACAAGCCCATGGTGCAATCGCATGCAGCGGTGCTGATGGCAGGGCAGGCTGCCGCCGGGTTGGCCTAATTTTTTTCGCACAACAATAATCCAGTCAACCAGCGGGAGTAACAGACATGCGTAACAAAAGTGTCATCACCGAAGCGCGGCAAATTGATCTTGCAGTGGAACTGATACGCATGGGGGCGCGCCTCGCGGTGCTGGAGGCGGAGACCAGCATCAGCCGCGAGCGTCTGCTCAAGCTGTACAAAGAGGTGATGGGGAAATCGCCGCCCAAAGGCATGCTGCCGTACTCGACCGACTGGTTCATGAGCTGGCGTCCGAACATCCATTCGTCGCTGTTTATTGATACCTATCGATTCCTGTGCACGAACGCCGGTATCAGCGGCATCGACGCCATTGTGAAGGCGTATCACCTGTATCTGGAACACATTCAGATTCACGGCATGGAGCGCGTGCTGAGCGTTACCCGTGCATGGAGCCTGGTGCGGTTTTTTGACGCCAAGATGCTGACTACCATTCCCTGCACGCAGTGCCGCGGGCAATTTGTCGTGCATACGCTGGACCTGAACCACGACTACGTATGCGGCATGTGCGACATGCCATCGCGAGCGGGGCAAACCCGGAAGGTTCAGGCCGATGCCGCCTTGGCGCTGTCACAAGTTCAGCCCACGTCCGCCGTGAAGCCGGCTGCCCGCAAAAAAGTGCCGGTGCCTGCATAACGCTGCGATCGCGCGAACCGCTACGCGGCGCATTTCCGAAAAGGCCGCCGTTTCGCTTGCTAATTGAGGATTGAACGCGAAATGGCGGGTGCTACTCTGCCGC
>VFLF01000124.1 GCA_009885185.1 Nitrosomonadales bacterium
CAGCAACGTGCTTTTGCCCGAGCCGGATGGCCCGATCAGCGCGGCAAACTCGCCCGCGCGCAAATTGAGGTTGATGCCGTGCAGCACTTCCTCTGCCGTGGGCAGGCCTTCGTTGTAGGTTTTGCGAACGCCGTCGAGCGCGACCAGTGAGGCGGCTTCGCTCATCGATCAGCCTCTGATCGCTTGCGCCGGGTCCAGCCGCGCCGCGTTGCGCGCCGGCAGCACGGCGGAAATCAATCCCAGCACCGTCGCCACCACGAACACGATGCCGGTGAGTTTCGGATCAAACTCCAGCGTGAACAGCGCCTTGCCGCTTTCGGTGCGCAGTATGCGGCTGAAGATCGATATCAGCCCCATGCCCATCACCGTGCCGATCAGCGCGCCGGCGGCGCCCACCATCGCGCCCTGCCACAAAAACACGCGCAGCATCTGCCCGCGGGTTGCGCCCACCGCGCGCAGGATGCCGATTTCTTTGCGCTTTTGCACCACGCTCACCACCAGCACGCTGGCGATGCCCAGCGCCACCACCGCGGTGACAAACGTGCGGATCAGCAGCGTCATGATGTTCTGGTTGCCGATAGCGTTGAACACCTGCGCGTTGGTTTGTATCCAGCTTTCGATTTGCTGTCCGGTGGCCGCGCGCAATTTCGCGGCGATCTGTTCGGCACGCATGATGTCGTCAATGGCCGCATCGATATTAGTCACGCGCCCGGTAATGTTGAGCAGGCTTTGCGCAGGGCGCAGGTTGACGTACACATAGCGGCGGTTCAGCTCGCGCGTGCCCAGGTCGAGCAAGCCGCGAATCTGAAACACCTCGCTCGTGCCCTCGCCCGACTGCAACCGAAATCGGTCGCCGAGCACCGCGCCCAGGTCTTTGGCGAGTTCAATGCCGATCAGCGCGTCATTGGCTTCCAGCCGCAGCACGCCCTGCGTGAGCTTGTCTTCGAGCCTCACCACGCGCTGATAACGATCCAGGTCGGTGCCGAGCAAGACAATCGAGCGCGTGGCGTCGCCCTTGATCGCCAGCGCGGCGCCGCTCGCCACCGCCGCCACCGCGGTAACGCCGGGCGTTGATTCCATTTGCCGCGCAATCACCGGCCAGCCGTCGAGCGTGACAAGCCGCTGCGGCCGCGCCTGCACGCTGGCAAGTCGCGGCGCCTCGGCTTTGCTGGCAAGCAGTGGTGTCACGGTTTCTTCCGGCGGCTTGAGCACGATATGCGGCTGCGCACCGGTAACACGCTTGATGAGATCAGACTGCACGCCCACCAGCACCGCCGTGATGAAATAAATCACCGCGACACCCACCGCCGCACCGCCGACAATCAGCGCGGTCTGCATGCGGCCTTCGCGCAGGAAGCGCAGGGCTACGGTAAGTTCGAAACCGAGGATGCCCAAGCGCTAGTTCCTCTCCCGCAGCCGCACGCCCGCCTCCACCTCGCGCGTCAACACCAAACGCGCACCGGGCTCCACGCCGGAGACGATCTGCACTTTGCCCTGCATCTGCACGCCAAGGCGCACCGGCATCTTCGCGGAAAGTCCGTCGCGATCGATCACCACGTACGGCGCATCGGATTGCAGTTGATGCACGATGTCGGCGGGCACGATGATGATCTGCTTTAATAGCGGCCCGGTGATGTCCACCGATACCGTCATGTCGGATTTCAGAAACGCCGGCGGCCTGGGGATATCGAGGCGCAACTCCACCGTGCCGCGCGCAGCATCCACGCCGGGCGAGATGTAGGCGATCAGTGACTCGAAGCGTTCGCCCGGAAACGCATCCGCCGCCGCCAGTGCCTTGCTGCCGGTTTGCAGCAGCGGCAGGTTCTTTTCATCCACCTGCGCGATCAGCCGCGCCGCACCCTCGAGCGCCAGCACCAGCATGCGGCGCGAGGCCTGGGCGATGTCGCCGGGCTCGACCAGCCGTTCAAGCACCACGCCGGCGGCGGGCGCGCGAATTTCGGTTTGCGCCAGGCGCGCCTGCGCCAGTTGCAGCGCGGCTTCGGCTTCGGCCAGTTGCTCGCGCGCCTGCTGCGCTTCCGCGCCCTGCGTGCCTTGTGCACTGACTTGCGATTTGGCCGACGCCAACTGGCTGCGCACCACCTGCAACTGGCGTTCGGCTTCGTCCACGCGCGACTGGCTGATAAAGCCCTTGGCGAGCAGCTCCTGCGCGCGTTTGTATTCGCGCTCGGCCAGCGTGACATTCGATTCGGCCTGCGATTGCGATTCGCGCGCGGTCGGCAGCGCCAGATTCGCCACCGACGCCACACGCGCGCGCGCGCGTTCACGCACCGCGCGCGCCTGCGACACCGCCGCGGCAAGTTCGGCTTGTTCCAGTTGCACCAGCAACTGCCCTTCGGCAACGCGCGCGCCTTCGCGCACCGCGACTTTTTGCACGCGTCCGGTAATCGTCGCACCGATATCCACGCGCGCCAGCGCCAGCACGCGCCCGCTCGCCACCACGCTGGTCTGCACGTCTTCGCGTTTGGCGATCATCACGTCGACGGCGACCGGCTTGGGGCGCGTGACCGCATAGGCCACCGCACCTATCGCCAGCACCACCATGATCAACACCAGCCAACGCATTTTGCTTCGCATGAATTACTTTTCTTTTTTCAAAACAATAACCTACCTGTTTATCATCTTGCCGTCATGACATAGATCAAGCGCTGTGCCGCGCTACAATCCCTCGCTCTGTTCAACCCACGTCAATCGCCATCATGAAAAAACCCGCGCAAACCGTATCACCGCTCACCAAGACACTGAGCGACTATATCGCATCCGCCACGCGCAAAGCGCCGCCGCGCGCGGTTACCGAGCGCGCAAAAATCCATCTGGTCGATACCTTTGCGGCGATGATCTCCGGCTCGCGCCTGCTGCCGGGCAAGGTCGCCACGAATTACGTGCGCACGCTCGGCGGCAAGCCGGTGGCTGGCGTGATCGGCTCGCGCATCGTTACCTCACTCGCCAACGCGGCAATGGCCAATGGCACTTTCGGCCATGCCGACGAAACCGACGACACGCATCCGCCGTCACTCACGCATCCGGGTACCAGCGTGGTGCCCGCCGCGCTTGCCATCGGCGAGCGTGACCGCCTGCCGGGCAAAACCGTGCTGCGCTCGATCATCTTGGGCTACGACATCTGCGCGCGCATGCTGCTGGCACTGCGGCCCATGCCGTTTTTGCGCTCCGGCCACCATGCCGGCGCGTTCGGGCAGTTGTTCGGTGCAGCGGCAGCGTCCGCGGCACTGCTGAAACTGACGCCGCTGCAAGTGCGCTACATGCTGTCGTATGCGGGCGAGCACGCCGCCGGGTTGTACACGATGTTTCGCGATCCGGAACACATCGAGAAGGCCTACGCCATGGGCGGCATGCCCGCGCAGCATGGCCTGGAAGCCGCGCTGATGGCGGCGCACGGCTTCACCGGCGTGGAAGACGTGTTCTCCGGCGAACGCAATTACTTTTTTACCTTTGCGCCCGAAGGCCAATGCGATCCCAACGAACTGATTAAGGGCCTCGGCAGCACCTATGAGCTGATGCGCGGCGGCATCAAGCGCTGGCCGGTGGGCGGGCCGATTCAAGGGCCGCTGCATGTGCTGCGCGACCTGATGGCCGAGCATCGGTTCAAAGCAAACGACGTGGCTGAACTCACCGCCCGCATGCCCGACAAGGAACTGGAGATCGTCAACAACCGCGACATGCCGGATATCAGTGTGCAGCATTTGCTGGCGGTGATGCTTATTGACGGCGGCGTGACGTTCAAATCCGCGCACGATTTCAAGCGCATGAAAGACCCCAAAGTGCTCGCGCTGCGCCAGCGCATCAAGGCCGTGGGTAACGAAAAACTGACCGATGCCGAACGCCGCTGGCGCTGCGTGATGGAAATTCGCCTGAGCGATGGCCGCGTGCTGAATCACCAGACCATGGCCGCCAAAGGCAGCTACGAAAACCCGCTATCTTGCGCCGAGGAAGAAGAAAAAGCGCTGGATTTGATCGTGCCGATACTCGGCAAAAAACGCAGCGCGGCGCTGCTGGCGGCGCTGTGGGATTTTGAGAATCTGAAGGATGTGCGGGTGCTGCGGAAGTTGTATTCCGCGTAAATCCCGATGATCCCCGTCGCATTGCCTGCGCGTGCCACGCGCGCTTGTGAGCCGCGCACGGGCGGCGTAGCATTGATTGGTACTTTTGACAGGGAGAAATCATCGTGAGTACCTTTGTTCTGGATATCGTTTCACCCCAATCCGTCTATCTGGATGAAATCGCCGGCAGCGGCACGCTTGCTCCGCGCCCGTCCACGCTCGACGGCAAGACCATCGCGCTGCTGCCCAACTGGCGGCCCTCGGCGGTGGAGATTCTCACGGCAGTGGGCGAACTGCTGAAAGAAAAATTCAAGCTCAAGGCGGTGTTGCTGGAGCAGCCGATGCGCGAAGTGCCCATCAACAAGGGCAAAATCATCGACGGCATCCGCGATCAGCTCGACGGCCTCGCGCAGCGCGCGGACGCCGTCATCACCGCCACCGGCGACTGAGGCTCGTGCACGACGTGGTGTAGCCACGTCACACCTGCTCTCGAACAACGCGGCATTCCGTCGGTGATGATCGTCACCGACACCTTTGTGCAATTCGGCCGGCGCATGGCCTCTGCCGTCGATTGCCCGTATGTGGTCATCGCCGATACGCCCAATCCGATTCGGCAACTGGAGCCAGAGGCGCTGCGCGTGCGCGCCACGGCGATGCTGCCCACCATCATTTACGGACTCACCACGCCTGCCGGCGAAATCGAGCGCGCCATGGCCGATGTCGCGCGCGGGCAGATACGGCCCAAGGGCATCGTGCGCTCCTCGGTACCGGTGTAACCATGACGCAAGCACAAGCCAAAATCGAAGGCGCGTCGGTCGCCGAGTTGGTCGAGAAAGCTTACGAACACGCCTACGATCAGGGCTGGACCGACGGACTGCCCGTCATTCCTGCCACGCCGGAAAGCGTGAAGGTCTTCGTCGCGGCATCCGGCCGCAACGCTGATGAGATCATCGCCGTGCTGCCGCCGCGCAAAGGACAGGCCACGGTGGAATGCATCGCGGTCAACGCCATCATGGCGGGGTGCAGGCCGGAATATATGCCCGTGGTCATCGCGGCCGTAGACGCGATCGGCGACCGCAACTTTCCGCTGGAATTCATGCAGATCACCACCAACCCGATGACCGAGTTCTTTCTGGTCAACGGCCCGGTACGCGACAAGCTCGACATCAACTACGGCACCGGCTGCCTCGGCCCCGGCTGGCGCGCCAATGCCACCATCGGGCGTGCGGTGCGTCTGATCTGCAACAACATCGGCGGCGCCCTGCCCGGCGTGTTTTCCAAGGTGAGCTTCGGCTCGCCGCTGCGGTACTCGTATATCTGCGGCGAAAACGAGGAAGCGAATCCGTGGACGCCGTTTCATGTCGATCGCGGCTTCAAGCGCGAGCAAAGCACGATCACCGCGTTCAAGGCGTCGAACTTCTGCAACATCTCCGGCGGTGAAGGCGTGGGGCCCGACGAAATCCTGCGTCACATCGCCACCAACATGCCGCCGATGTACGGCGGCGGCGACGGCGTGCTGTTGCTGCTTGGCGTGAACCACGCGCGCTCGCTGTTCGAATCCGGACTCACCAAGCGCGACATCCAGCAAAAGCTGTGGGAATATGCGCGGCTGCCGCGTTCGATGTTCGCGAAAACGTTTGCCGACACCGAAATCGAATCAGGGCGCGGCGATGCGGAAAATGTTTGGCGCGCGGCAATGCCGGAGGAGATTTATCTCGCGGTCGCGGGCGGACCCGGCCCGCAGGATGTCTACATCGGCGCCGGCATGCCGCAAACGCGGGTGATACAGGAATTTTGAAGAAAAGAGCATCACGCACGGCAGGCGAGTCCAAAATAAAAAAGGGAGGCATCGCCTCCCTTTTTGTTACCGCGCGCCGCGTTATTTCTTGGTGTCGGCTTTCTTGTCGTCTTTCTTCGCGTCTGCCTTCTTGTCGTCTTTCTTGCCCGATTTGTTTTCGATCTCGGTCGCCGTCATGCGATATTGAATCGTCACGCGGTCGCCCTTCTTGATGTCCTTGGCGCCCTTGGTGTCCTTGTCGCGGGCAATCTCCCACTTTTCCTTGTCTTTTTCCACCACGATTTTGGTATCGTTCACTTCGAGCACGGGACCGGTCACTTGATACGCATACGCGGCGCTGCCGAACATCATCGCTGCCACTACGACTATCGAACGCTTGAACATGGTTTGTTCCCCTGGTGTTATGGTTAATCGAGCCACGCAACGATAATGAATTACGGCGCATAGAGCAACAGCACGCCGGTTGCATGCCACATAACGCATCCGCGCTACACTGCGTTTACCCTGATTCTCATTTATAATAAATTATTGTTTAAAAACAAATACTTAAATACAACCATGAATCTCGAACTGACCGGACTCACCGCACTCGTTACCGGCGCATCGCGCGGCATCGGCTTTGCCGTGGCGCAAGCTTTCGCACGCGAAGGCTGCAATCTGCATATGGCCGCACGTACGGCGACCGATCTCGACGCGGCGCGCGCGAAGATACTTTCCGAATGCAATGTGAACATCACCACGCATGCGCTCGATCTCGGCGTCAGCGCCAACATCAGCGAACTGGCAAGGCGCTGCGCCGGCGTGGACATTCTGGTCAACAACGCGGGCGGCATTCCGTCTGGTCATCTGCTGGATATTGACGAGGCGCGCTGGCGCGCGTCGTGGGAACTCAAGGTGTTCGGTTACATCAATCTCACCCGCGAAATTTATCGCGGCATGTGCGAGCGCAAACGTGGTGTGATCGTCAATGTGATCGGTGTCGCGGGCGAAAGGCTGCGACAGGATTACATCGCCGGCGGCACCGGCAACGCAGCGTTGATGGCGTTCACCAAAAATCTCGGCGGTGAAAGCGTTGATCATCAAGTGCGTGTGGTTGGCATCAATCCCGGCCAGATCGAAACCGACCGCCTGCGCGAGCGGCTGGAAAAGCGTGCCGCCGCCGAACTCGGCGACAAAAATCGCTGGCTGGAACTGGTGGAAGACCCGCCGTTGGGACGCCTGGCCCGCCCCGATGAAGTCGCCGATTCCGTGCTGTATCTGGCCTCAGCGCGTGCGTCGTACATCAGCGGTACCATACTCACGGTGGATGGCGGGCGCGCGGTGCGGCATGCGACGTAAATTCGCCAACGGGTTGGGGTGTGTTGCGCTTTTGTTTTTGTACATGCCGGCTTTCGCGCAACCTTTCCCCTCCAAGCCTGTGCGCATCATCGTGCCGTTTCCGCCCGGCGGCGGCGTGGATGTGGTGGCGCGCGTAGTGGGACGCCGGCTCACCGAAACGCTGGCGCAGCCGGTGATCGTGGAGAACCGCAGCGGCGCGGCAGCCACGCTGGGCGCCGATGTGGTCGCCAAGGCGCCGCCCGACGGCCATACCATCGGCTTATTTACCAGTACCTTGCTGATGACGCCCGCGCTGCAAAAAGTGCCTTACGACGTGGCGAAAGATTTCGCGCCGATCATCCTATTTGCCACCGTGCCCAACATACTGGTGGTGCATCCGTCGCTGCCCGCAAAAACATTGCAGGACGTGATGCGCCTTGCGCGCGCACGGCCAGGCGAACTGAC
>VFLF01000913.1 GCA_009885185.1 Nitrosomonadales bacterium
ACAGCGGGAGCTTTATCGAGCATTGGCTGCAGCGGCTTATGTACTATGAGGCCCCCGCCTGGGCCTTCACGCTTGTCTACTCACTCTTTGGCCTGCTCGTCGCCGCAACATGGTGGCGCTTTCCACCGACGATCAAACGCTAGAGGGCGTCGAGGGACTTGCGCTTACATTAGCCAGAGATTATGGATGTGGGGATAATGGCCTTATGCGCCGCCAAACTCTCCCCCACGCTGTTTACCTCGGACTCCTATTCCTGGGTCTGGCGGGCTGCGCCAGGGAGGATTCCGCCCCTGCGCCCGATATCCGTTCGGTACGCGCCGAGCAGACAGGCGCGACGGCTGCGCAGACCCAGGTCACGTATGCCGGGGAAGTGCGCCCACGCTTCGAGACCGACCTGGCGTTTCGGGTCGGTGGCCGCATCACGGCGCGGCGCGTGGAGGTGGGGAGCCGGGTCGCCGCAGGGCAAGTCATCGCGACGCTGGACCCGCAGGACTACGCGCTGGCGGCGAGTGCGGCCAACTCGCAGCTGATTGCCGCGCGTGCTGAAGCGCAGCTGGCGCAACAGGATTTAAAACGCTTTACCACGCTGCGCGAGCAGAATTTTATCTCTCAGGCCGAGCTTGATCGGCGCAGCAGTACCACCAAAGCCAGCGTTGCCCGAGCGCAGCAATTGCGCGCCGAGGCGACGCGCCAAGGCAATCAGCGGGCGTATACCCGTTTAAGCGCGCCGCACGCGGGCGTGATTACCCGCATCAGCGCCGAACCCGGCGAAGTCGTCGCCGCAGGACAAGCGGTGGCGCAGCTGGCGCGCACCGGTGAGCTCGACGCGGTGATTAATGTGCCGGAAAACGAACTGGGTCAATTGAAAATCGGCCACGCGCTGACGATCCGGCTGTGGTCCGCGCCGGGCAAAGTGTATGCGGGAACCCTGCGCGAGTTGTCGCCGGTGGCGGACCCGGCCACCCGTACCTACAGTGCGCGCGTGGCGTTCACTCAACCCGACCAGGCTGTGAAACTGGGCATGACCGCCACCGTCAGCCGCAGCGCGACTTTGAGCACCAGCCTGTCGGTGGCGCAGACCGCTTTATTTCAGGTCAATGGACATCCGCAGCTATGGGTGGTGAATCCGGCCACCGGGAAGGTAGCGCCGCGTGTGGTGCGCCTTGGCGATCTGGCCGGGCAGCGCGTGACGATTGTATCCGGGCTGGCAGCAGGTGAATGGGTCGTCACTGCGGGCGTACATAAGCTGGCGCCGGGGCAACAGGTCAGGCTGACTACACCAGCAACAGGTTCATGACCGAGCCTGCCGAGAAGTTTATTCCCGGCCGCGGAAACCTGTCACGCTGGGCGATCGAGCATCCGGCGCTGCTGCGCTTTTTTATTATCCTTATTGTGCTGATTGGCGTCCGCTCGTATTTCGAACTGGGCCAGGCAGAGGATCCCCCCTTCACCTTCAAGACCATGCTGATCCGCGTCAACTGGCCGGGGGCAACTGCGACAGACGTGACCGATCAGGTCACCGAACGCCTGGAAAAAAAACTACAGGAAATGCCACAGCTCGATTTTGTGCAGAGTTATGCCAAGCCGGGCGAGACCGCGCTGTTCGTCAACCTGAAAGAAACGGTGCGTGGACACGAGGTTGCAGACGCATGGTATCAGGTGCGCAAAAAAATCGGCGACCTGAAAAGTGAACTGCCCGAAGGGGTGCAGGGACCGTTTTTCAACGACGAGTTTGGCGATACCTTTGGCTCTATTTACGCGATTACCGGAGACGGTTTCAGCCGCGCCGATCTGCGACTTGCCGCCGAAGACCTGCAACGCCAGGTACGCCGGTTGCCGAATGTAGGCAAGGTCGAATTGTTTGGCGTCGTGCCTGAAAAAATCTACATCGAAATGGCGGCGCAGAAAATAGCCACGCTCGGCTTGACGCCGCAGCAAATCATCGCGGCGGTGCAGGAGCAAAACGGTGTAATCGCCAACGGCCGGGTCGAAAATGACAGCTTGTCGATTCCAGTTCGCATCAGCGGGTCGTATACGCAGGCCGAACAACTGCGCGAAACCCTGATCCGGGTCGGGCCGCGCACTGTGCGCCTTGGCGACATCGCCGCGGTCGAGCGGCGTGATCAGGATCCGCCGGCGACCGAAGCCCGTCTGAGTGGCGCGCCCGCCGTGCTGCTGGGCGTGTCGCTGCGGGCGGGTGGCGACGTGCTGGCGATGGGGCGCGAGGTGTCGGCGCTGGTCGCCACGCTGCAAAAAAAATTGCCGGTGGGTCTGGAAATCCATCGCATTCACGACCAGCCCAGCATCGTCGAGCGCGCGGTGAAACTCTTCATGAGCAGCTTTCTGGAAGCCGTCGCTATCGTGCTTATAGTCACTTTTCTGGCCTTGAAGTGGCGCGCCGGGCTGGTCGTGGCATTGAGTATTCCGGTGGTGCTGGCGATTACCTTCACCGCCATGTGGCTGCTGGAAATCGATTTGCACCGCATCTCTACCGGCGCGCTCATCATCTCGCTCGGGCTGCTGGTGGACGATGCCATCATCGCGGTCGAAATGATGGCGCACAAGCTGGACGAGGGCTGGGGCCGCTTCGAGGCCGCGACGTATGCCTATCACTCCACCGCGTTTCCGATGCTGACCGGCACGTTGCTCACCGCCACCGCATTTTTGCCGATTGCGCTGGCGAAGTCGGCGGTGGGCGAATACACCTTCGCCATTTTTGCCGTGACCACGATTGCCTTACTGGCCTCGTGGCTGGTCGCCGTGCTTGTCACGCCTTATCTGGGGCACGTGTTACTCAAGCCATCCGATCAACAGCAGCCCTTGCGGGATGTGTACCAGAGCCGTTTTTACCGCCGTTTTCGCAGCGCGGTCGTCTGGTGCGTCGCGCACCGCTGGACCGTGATTGCGCTCACCGTGGCTGCGCTAATCGTGGGGATAGGCGCAATGCAACTGGTGCAAAAGCAGTTTTTCCCGCAGGCTGACCGGCTGGAAATTCTGGTCGAAATGTGGCTCCCGGAAGGCGCATCGTATGAGGCCACGCGCACCGAAGCGGTCAAGCTGGAAAGCATCGTGCGCCGCGATGCGGAGGTGGCGCATGTGCTCACCTATATCGGCCAGGGCGCGCCGCGTTTTGTGCTGGGGCTGGATCAGAAACTGAATAACCGCAACTTTGCGCAATTGATCGTGATCGCCCGCGACGTGTCCGCCCGCGAGCGCGAAGTGGCGCGCATCCGCACCTTGTTCGAACAGGATTTTCCGAATGTGCGCGGGCGTGCGGTACGTTTTGAGTAC
>VFLF01000041.1 GCA_009885185.1 Nitrosomonadales bacterium
AAACGCCCGGCATCACGCTGCGGCCCATCGTCAACCTGGCGGGCCATGCGGAGTTTTGTCAGGTGTATTACGACAATGTGCGCGTGCCCAAGGAGAATCTCGTCGGCGAGTTGCATCAGGGGTGGAACGTGGCCAAGGCGCTGCTGTCGTTCGAGCGCCTCGCCATCGGCAGTCCGCGCCGCCCGTCGTATGCCTTGCAGCGGCTGGAAATGGTGGCGCGTGCGCGCGGGCTGTTTGCCGATCAGGGGTTTCTGGATCGGTATACCGCGCTGAAACTCGATATCGAGGATTTGGGTTCGCTGTATGGCCGATTTGTAGAGCAGGTCAAACGCGGCGAATCCCTCGGCGCGGATGTGTCGATGCTCAAAATCTGGA
This sequence comes from Nitrosomonadales bacterium, assembly GCA_009885185.1. The sequence continues at coordinate 376 of VFLF01000041.1, forward strand.
GCATGGACGCGTGGCAGCGCCTGACCGACCTGCTGCTGGAAGTGAGCGCCGAGGAAGGCGTGCTCGACGGCATACGTGATTTCGGCGGTGTGGATGTGGACGTGCTGACGTCGTTTTACGTGTCACGCCCCGGCACGATCTACGGCGGCAGCAATGAGATACAGCGCAATATTTTGTCGCGGCATGTGTTGAAGCTGCCGACGTAGATTGCCTCGTGCACAACAAGCTCAGTCTATCGGCGCGCCGGACGCTTTTACCACCTTGCCCCACTTGGCGATCTCCGCCCTGATGAACGCGGTAAATTCTTCCGGCGAGTTGTTGACGGACTCCATCGCTACCGCCGCGAGTTGATCGATCACTTTCTGGGTTTTGCCAGCGGCGACTATTGCTGTGTTGAGCCGCGTAACGATGTCCTTGGGCGTGCCGATGGGCGCCAGCACGCCGTACCACAGCGACGCTTCGTGCCCCGGCACCGTTTCACCGACCGTCGGCAGATCGGGAAACATGCGCGAGCGTTTTTTACCGGCAGTGGCGATCAGCCGCAGCTTGCCGGTTTTGGCGTGCGGCATCACGCTGGGGCCGCTGCCAAAGTAGAGCGAGACTTCGCCGCTCAGGATGGCGACCATTGCCGCGCCGGGACTTTTATACGGCACGTGAACGAGGTTGATTTTGGCAAGTTGCTTTAGCAACTCGCCGGAGACGTGCGCGCCGGAAATATTACCCACCGAGCCAAAATAAATCTGTCCTGGTTTTCCGGCGGCGAGCGTAATCAGATCCTTCACGGTTTTCACTGGCAGCGACGGGTGCGCGACCAGCGTGAAATCGGAGGTGGCGACGAGGCTGATGGGAGCGAAATCGCGCAGCGTGTCGTATGGCAGGTTGGTTGCAACACTTTGCAAAACTGCGTTGGGCGTTGCGCTGCCGAGCAACAGCGAATATCCATCGGCGGGCGCTTTGGCCGCGAGTTCGGTGCCGATACGACCGCTTGCGCCGGGACGGTTATCCACGATGAAGCGCCAGCCCAGATCGTCGGTCAGCGCCTGTGTCATGATGCGCGCGGGCACGTCCGAGCCGCCGCCGGGGCCGGCGGGCAGAATCAGGCGGATGGTTTTGCTGGGATAGGTCTGTGCATGGACAGCGTTGATCGCGAGGGCGGCAGCGATGCTGGTGGCGGCTATCAAGCATTCGCAGTTTTGATTCCACATTTACGTAATTCTCCATGATCGATATCCGCGCCAAACGACGAACGCCGGCGCATACAAGAAATGTTGTAAGCGGATTATACTAACGCGATAGTTGTTTTAATCGATGCGTGGCACGGAGGACGGCGTGGCAACAGCATTACGAACACTCGCATGCATGGGCAGCGCGGCGCTGGTGCAAACGCTGTCACTGCCAGCGTATGGGCAGGACTATCCCACAAAAATTGTGCGCCACCCGTTTTGGGTAGTTTCATGTAAAAGTATTGAAAATTATCGTGTGTGGCTAAAAAACCTCTGCGGCGGCGCTTCCACTCAATTAAGCCGTGTCCAGGTTTTGCTAAACTAACGCCGTAATCGCAATAGTCATAACCATTTTCAATAGCGGTTTCTAAGGCTAAGTGCAGATTAATCGAATTCACCTCGCCCCAGCGCTTGTAATCTGTATATACTTTGCTAGGATAACCCAAGCGATTAACATGCCAATAGCGCTTGCCCTTGCGGGTGTAAGGGTTACCAAGTTGGCAGCCCACCTCTTCATCTCCCTGCAACAACACATCTAATCTACCATGCGCTTTTTGTGCGAATTTTTGTACTAAACCTGACTCTAGTTGTGCAGCGCCAATATCATGTCGTGCTGTAGCATAGGGTTTAAGCATTGTGTTTTCAATTGCATCAATTTTATCTCTACTGTCAACGGCTTGGTAACGATAATTGGGTCGCTCCGAATTAATAGAACGGCGCAAGCTTTTAGAATAAGTGGCAACAATATCGCCGATAGGCCGCCCCAATTTAACAATTGTAATTAAAGCATATGGAATACAAATTGCGTCGCGCATCGGGTGTTCAGTCACATAAACTTTATGTTTACTTGAAATGGCTTGGGTGGGTGCAGCTGGGCTTGCACCCAGCAAACCCATCAACAACGCCTTATTTTCTGGCCGGCCTTTGTAATGTACTGTCGTTAAAGCAGCAGTTAAATTGGTTTCGCCTATTTGAAAAGAAAAATGCTGCCATTTTAAACAATTTAAGCGGGAGAATAAATGTTTGAGTTGGCCTTTTTTTTGCCTAATTTCAAACCTAATTGAAGGTGAGACGCAGTTTTTTAGTGCTGATACGAGTCGGTCAAACCCTTGTGCCTGCATAATAAGCCCTTAGCTAATTTATTGTTATTGTTGAATTTTAGAAGCATGACTGCGAAATGAAAGCTCACGCAGATTCAGCATTAATACAATTCGCTAGATTATAAATGAATCTGGGGTAAATCTTTGTAAAAAGCGCTTCCAGTTTGCGTAAACTGCATTATCACTATCGTTAGCTATGTTAAAATTCGGTTATTCATTTACGTATCCATCACCATGACGATTACCATCAACAACGCTGACGACATCGCAGCCATGCGCATTGCAGGCAAGCTGGCATCTGAAGTATTGGATTACATTACTCCATTTGTGGTGAGCGGCATAACGACTGAGCAGCTGGATAAGTTGTGCCACGACTATATTGTGCATGTGCAGCAAGCCATTCCAGCACCGCTTAACTACGCGCCAGATGGCCACACGCCCTACCCTAAATCAATTTGCACGTCGGTGAATCATCAAATTTGCCACGGCGTGCCAGGCGATAAAGTGTTAAAGAATGGCGACATTATTAACATTGACATTACCGTGATTAAAAATGGTTATCACGGTGATACATCGCGCATG
>VFLF01000140.1 GCA_009885185.1 Nitrosomonadales bacterium
ACCTTGAACACTTCCCAGATATCGCCGAAATCGACCATGCGCCCGCGCCGGCTGGGCGTGATGTCGGTGGTGAACATTTTGATGGTCGGATAACCCGCGCGCAGCACCTCCGCGAGCTGGCCGAAAATCTCCGGCGGCAGCGCGCCTTCGACCATGACGTGAAAACTGTAGTCGCATTGGCACTGGCCGGTCCAATCTTTATGCCGATCATCGATGGCCTGCTGGACGGTTTTGCCGTGCGTCCAGCGCACGAAGTCGATCATCGTCGTGGTGCCGCCATACAACGCGGCCCGCCCCACCACCGACGGCGGATCGGTGTACGTCACGCTGCCGTCCGGGTGCGGCGAATACCATTTCAGATGCACATGCGGATCAATCCCGCCGGGCATGACGATTTTGCCTGTGGCGTCGATCAGGCGTTTGGTCGTGTCGGCGCCGAATGATCCCGCGGCGCCGACCGCAACAATTTTTTCGCCTTGTATCGCCAGATCACAGGCGGCCACGCCGGCGGGTGTGACCACTTTGTCGCTGCGCACCACCAGATCAAACATAGTTAACTCCTTGTTTTTTTATACAATATTATATTTACGCAGCAAAGCCGTGAAATCCGCGACGCTGGTCCATTCCTCGCAGCGATCAATCGCCTGCTCTATGCGCGCGACGCCCTGCGCGTCAAGCACATGCCCCGCCAGCTCGCGAAACTTGCCGCGCAGCACGGCCTCTGAATAGGGCTGATTGAAATCCCCCTCGTGACTCTCGCAAGCATGCGTGGCCGTGCGGCCATCCTTCAACGTCACGGTGACACGCGCGGGACGCAAACGCGGCGCGAGTGCGCTCATCGCCGTATCTTCAACCACACTCACGCGCTGACGCAATGCGGCGATGGCTGGATCCAGCAGCGCACTGTCGTCAACATCGGCATGTTGCGCGCGGCCCCGCACCGCCATCACCGCCGCCATATGCGGCAACGAATACTTCGAGGCAAAATAATTCGGCGGATTGGGGTTGCGCATCACCGAGGCGAAACGATACGTCGCGAAGTCGATGCGTTCGATATCCTCGGCGCGCGGCTTTAATTCCGCGAGCGCGGTCTTCAACACATCCAGCGCCGGATGTATCGGATTGCAGCACGCATACAGGCGGAAATAATTGCGCGTGATTTCCCAGCGCGTGCCGAGTTCATCGAGCAAGTGGTCGGGTTTGAAGCCGTCGCCGACGAGTTGGCTTAACGCTTCTTCAATCGCGTTCTCCTGCGCTTCAATACCTGCGAGCGCCAAATCCGGCGCCAGCGCCCCGGCGAATCCGCTCATGCCGCCGGCGATGTTCAGCGCGGTTGCGCCCGCACCGGTGTTCATGTAACTCGGCGTCATCAGCAGCACCGCCGAAATCCGCATGGCGCGGCTCACGCCTGCCGCATCCAGTCCGCGCATGCGCGCACCCGCAGCGGCGGCGGCCAGCAACATCGCCTGACCGTTCTGATGCGCCAGCGGACGCGGCGTGAACGCCATGCCGAGGCGCGCCGCAACGTCGTAGCCCAACACCAGCGCGGCCAGCAGATCCTTGCCGCTGGCGCGCGCGTGTTCGCCCACCGACAGGATGCCCGGCAGAATCTGCATCGCCGCCTGCCCGGTGACCAGCCGCAGCCCCTCGCACAATTCAATCGCGCGCCCCGCAACGCCATTGAGCAGCGCGGCGGTGCGCGGATCGTGCGTGGGCCAGCCGCGCGCATACACGGTGGCGCCGGTGCCCGCCGTGGCCGCCATGCGGCTGCGCACCGCAACCACTTCGGGCCGCACCGAACCGGCGAGAATCACGCCGATGGTATCGAGCAACACCAGCTTGGTCTGGCGTTGCACCGGCGCGGGGATGTCTTCCCAGCGAGTTTCGGCGGCGAACTTTGCCAGCGCTTCTATTTGTTGTCCCATGAGGCTAATCCGAAAAAGTGTCGCAACGTCAGTCGGTCTAGTAGCGTGCGCTATGCGCACGACAAACCGAATGGCCGCACGCGAAGTACGAATACGTCGTGCGCACAGCGCACGCTACAATTTTTGCTATTCCAACTTGATCCCCGCGTCGCGAATAATCCGCGTCCACTTCGCAATTTCATCACGCACGAATTTATCGAACTGCGCGGGTGTGTTGCCCACCGGCGTCGCGCCATCCTGCACCGCGCGTTCACGTATCGCGGGCAGCGCCATCGCCTTGGCGATCTCGCCGCTCAACTGTTCGACGATCGGCACAGGCGTGTTGGCGGGCGCCAGCATGCCGAACCAGCCGATGGCTTCGTAGTCCTTGAAGCCGGCCTCCATCGCTGTCGGCACATCGGGCAGTGCGGGCGCGCGCTCGCGCGTGGATACCGCCAGCGCGCGCAGCCGCTTGGCGCGCAATAACCCCATGATGGTTTCCGGCGTGTTGAACGCCACCGTGGCCTCGCCGCTCATCACCGCCGTCGCGGTTTGCGGGCCGCCTTTATACGGCACATGCCCCAACTGCGTTTTGGTTACCACGGCAAACAACGCGCCCGCCAGGTGCATGGCGCTGCCCGGTCCGGCCGAGGCATAAAGCACTTGCCCCGGTTGCGCGCGCGCGAGACGCACCAAATCCTGCACGTCTTTCACCGGCAACGTCGGCAGCACCGTGATCACATGCGGCACGCGCACCACCTGTGACACCGCGGTGAAATCCTTCAGCGAGTCGTAACGCAGCTTGGGATACAAACCCGGCGTAAACGAAAACGAAGCCGAGGTCATCAGCAGCGTGTAGCCATCCGCCGGTGAACGTGCGACGAACTCGGTGCCGATGGTCGAACCCGCGCCCGGACGGTTATCCACGATGAACTGCTGGCTGTAAACCTCGGACAAGCGCTGCGCGAGGATGCGCGCGAACACGTCGGTGCCGCCGCCCGGCGTGAACGGCACCACGATGCGCACGGTTTTGTCGGGGTATTTTTGCGCGGCGGCGTTGGGCGCGGCGATGACGGTACACGTGAGCACGGCAAGGGCCGCACCGATCCGAAAACCCTTCATGGAATTCACCTTTAGCGGAATTTCACAATGACTACGCAAATCATATCGCAACCCGTGCGCACAACATCCCTACAACAACATTTCCCCCGCCAGCGCGCGAAAATCGCTGATCTCTTCGATCTTCATCAGGCGATCAAAGAGTGTTTGCGTCACCGGCTTGCCCCAGATCGGCTCGCCCAGTTCAAAAAACTTGCCGGTTAAATCCGCTGGCGTGTGCGGATTCGCCGGCTCGCCCTTGGTGACGGTACAGTTGCCTTCGTACGTCGTGCCGTTTTTCAGGGTGATGCGCACGTTGACCGGTTGCTCCTTGGGGTAACGCGCGGTGTAGGTTGGCTCCTCGCGCACGAACACGCGCTGCACCAGCGCCTGCACCGCCGGATTGGCCACCGCCGCGTCATCGAAACTCTTTAACCCCGAGCGGCCATGATAAAGAATGCTCGCCAGCGCGAAAGGCACGGAAAACCGCGCGCCAAAACTGGAGACAATGTTTTTGCCATTGAGGCTCGCCGCGAGCATATAGGCGCTGACATCAATGTGCTCGATATCATTCACCGCCAGCTTGCCGCCGGGTGTTTTCGCCAGCAGGTCTTCCAGCGCGTCGATGGCGGAATGCGCGTAACGTCCGATGGGATGCAGCTTGAAATAGCTTTTTGCAATCAGCCATTCGCCGCCGAGGTCTGCCACCGCCAGCGCCGGATCGAATTGATCTGAGTACAAGCCCTTGCCGTAGACGGTGCCCACGCTGTCGATTTCACCGGTGAAGCCGCACTCCACCAGCCGCGCCGCCGTGAGTCCCATGTGCCCCGAATGCCCGGTGAAAATATTGCGCACCGTCGCGCCATCAAGCAAGGTCTGGCGGCTGCTCGCCATGCCCATGGTCGCGGCGCAGTTGATGAGTTCTAGCATTTGCGCCGCGTTAAAGCGCCTTAATACGCCCGCCGCCACGCCTGCGCCGATCACGCCATAGGTGCCGTGCGGGTGAAACGCCAGCCGCATCTGCGCCGCGCGGCTGATGCGCGACGACACTTCGTAGCCGAGCGCCACCGCGCGCAACACCTCGGCGCCGCTGTAACCCGACGCCTGCGCCAGCGCCACCGCCGCCGGCACCACCTGTATCCCCGGATGCCCTTTGGCGAACAGATTGCCTTCATCCAGCTCCAGCCAGGTGCCGGCGGTGCCATTGAGCAGCGCGGCATCCAGCGCGCCCGCGCGCTTGCCCGCACCGATCACCCACGCATCGCCGGGCGCGGCGTTCGCCAGTTGGCACGCAACGTATTTGCGCATCTCCGGCTGCTGCATGCCGGCGGCGATGACCGGAATCGAATCCGCGATAATCCAGCGGGCACGTTCGCGCGCGGCGGCGCTGATGGCGTTAAGTTGTGTGTTCGCGGCGAAGGCCGCGAGCGTAGTCAGGTACGGCGGCGGGGTACGGTCGGACATTTTGTTTATCTCCGGCGTTGCGTGGCACGGGTAGATACTACCCGTTAGCGGTAGAATTCCTGCACGGACTATTTTACCTTGCGAGGGCTTCCATGCTTTCCATGTTGCGTCTTCTGTTGTGGGCTGCCGCGCTTCAGGCGGGTGTTGGATCGAGCGCGCAGGCGCAAGGTGTTTATCCCAACAAGCCGATACGCCTGATCGTGCCGTTCGCCCCCGGCGGCTCGAATGACATCATGGCGCGCATCGTCGGGCAAAAAATCGGCGAGAGCGTGAGCCAAACCGTTATCATCGACAATCGCGGCGGCGCCAGCGGCATCATCGGCACCGACATTGCGGCCAAGGCCGCGCCCGACGGCTACACGTTGTTGATGATGAGTCTGACGCTGGCAGTGAATCCGAGTCTGTTCAAGAAGCTGCCGTACGACACTGACAAGGATCTCCTGCCCGTGAGCCTGGTGGCGTCAGCACCCTTGATACTGGTGGTGCATCCGTCGCTGCCGGTGAAAACGCTGAAGGATTTCATCGCGCACGCGAAAGCCAATCCGGGCAAATTCAATTTCGGCTCCGGCGGTCCCGGCACCACGCCGCATCTGGCGGGCGAGATGCTGAAATCCATGGCCGGCTTGCAAATGACGCACGTGCCGTACAAAGGCGGCGGGCCGGCGCTGGCCGATCTGGTCGGCGGACAGTTGCAACTGATGCTGGAAAATATTCCCAGCACGCTGCCGCATGTGAAATCGGGCAGGCTGCGCGTGCTGGCATTGAGCGGGCTGAAGCGTTCGCCGCTGGTGCCCGACGTGCCCACGCTCGACGAAGCCGGATTGAAGGGTTATGAAATCGTCGGCTGGAACGGTTTGTTTCTGCCCGCCGGCACGCCGAACGCGATTGTCACGCGGCTGCACACCGAGACGGTGAAGGCGCTGGCGGCGACTGACATCAAGGAACGTTTGTCCGGCATGGGCGCGGAAGGCGTGGGCAACACGCCGGCGGAATTCAGCGTTTTCGTCAAAGCCGAAATCAAAAAATGGGCGCAGGTGGTGCGCGATGCCGGTTTGCGCGTTGAATGAATAGCCCAATAAAAACAAATAGTTACGAGACAGCGTCGGCGGCAACCTCATGAACGAAACACAAACCCTCGCGCGCTTTGTCGCCGAATCGCGCTGGGGCGACATTCCGCCGGCGATGCGTCACGAGGCGAAGCGCGCGCTGCTCAACTGGATGGGCTGCGCGATCGGCGGTTGCCGCGATGACACAGTAGAGCGCGCGCTTGCTGCGCTGAATGAATTCTCCGGGCCGCGCACGTCGTCGCTGATCGGTCGCCGCGAGAAAATGGACGCGCTGCACGCCGCGCTGTTGAACGGCATCTCGTCGAACATCCTCGACTACGACGACACGCATTTGCGCACGGTGATGCATCCGACGGTGCCGGTGGCTGCCGCGCTGTGCGCGCTCGCCGAACATCGCCCGGTCACGGGCGCGCAATTCATCGAGGCGTTCGTGCTCGGCGTTGAGGTCGAGTGCCGCGTCGGCAACGCGGTGTCACCGGGGCATTACGCGCATGGCTGGCATATCTCGGGAAGCTGCGGCGTGTTCGGTGCGGCGGCGGGCGCGGCCAAGCTCCTGAATCTCGACACGCAACAAACCGCGTGGGCGCTGGGCATCGCTGCCACGCAGGCGAGCGGCCTGCGCGAAATGATGGGCGGCATGGGCAAGAGTTTTAATCTAGGCCATGCCGCGCGCAGTGGTTTGCTCGCAGCGCTCTTGGCGGAGCGCAACTTCACCAGCTCGGCGCGCGCGCTCGAAGCGCCGCGCGGCTTCGCGCACGTGCTGGGCGATGAACCGAATCTCGACGAACTCACACGCGGGCTGGGCGACACCTGGGAGCTTGCCGCCAATGCCTACAAGCCCTATCCGTGCGGCATCGTGCTGCACGCGGCGATCGACGCCTGTCTCGAACTGTGTGCCGAGCCGGGTTTTAACGTCGCCGATATTGCCGGCGTGGCGGTGCGTATGAATCCACTCGCGCTGGAACTCACCGGCCGCGCCGCGCCTGCCAGCGGCCTTGAGGGCAAGCTGTCGGTGGCGCACGCCGTCGCGGCGGCGCTCACACAGGGCGCGGCGGGCGTGGCGCAGTTCACCGATGCGTGCGTCAGCGACCCCGCGGTCGTGGCGCTGCGCGGCAGAGTGACCACGCAGCCTGATGCGGCCTGCGACAAGGCTGAGGCACATGTCGAATTCCTGTTCAAGGATGGACGCCGCGTCGCGCGCCACGTGCCGCACGCTACCGGCGCGCTCGAAAAACCCATGAGTGATGCGGCCATCGAAAAGAAATTCCATGAACTCGCGGCGTCCCCGCGCGCCGCATGCCATGCGCGGGACGTAATCGACATCGCGTGGTCGCTGGAGCAAGTCAACGACGCGGCAAAGTTTGTGCGGGCGGCTGCGCCGGAACATGCATAACCTTTAACTTAACCGGGAGGAACCATGCCATACGCAAAATCAGGTGATGTGAATCTGTATTACGAAGAAACCGGCAA